>CAZKGS010000178.1:2417-5044 GCA_964552105.1 uncultured Syntrophaceae bacterium | reverse complement strand
CATCTTAGTAAAGGAATTACCTGGCTTATATATCTGAGCAACAACCTATACGAAATTCTCTTTTTTCTTGCTGCTCTGATAACAATATTGGGATTCCTGAAACTTCTAAAGAGAAAATTTGATTATAAAGATGGTGACGATATAAATTTTAAATAATGATGTGCCGTTTCTTCAGGCCTCTCGATCATTGGACAATGGCCACAACCCTTAATAATCACTGTGGTGGAATCAGGCAAACCCTTCTCTAAGACATTTGTAGATGACACATGAAGTATACGATCTTTATCCCCCCATAATATTAATGTGTTAACCCGAATTTTCGAAAGGTCAGATTCTAATGAATACATTTCTGTCACTATTTCCTTGAAAACCTTTTCATTAAATTCTCTATTCAATATAGCCTGCTTTGTGAGATACGCCTTAATACGCTTTGGTATCGGAGGAGACACTTCAAAAGCAAGTTCCATCATTTCATCAAAATCTTGAGAAGATTCAATTAAAAGAGGATTTTCCCCTTTGTATAGAAGCTTCATATACTCACTCTTCTCCGCTGAAGGTATGCCTCCGGTATCAAACAAGGCCAGACTCAATACTTTATCGGGAACAACTGCTGTATATCTGCCTGCAATGGTTCCCCCCATGGAATTGCCTACCAGATGAAATTTATTCAGTCCAAGAACACCAATAATTCTACTTAATCTTTTAACCTGACTGTCAATATTATATGATTCTGTCTCGGTTTTAGAACTTTCTCCAAAACCGGGAAGGTCGATTGCCACAACATGGAAATTTTCGGTTAGTGACTTTGAGAATTTAGTCCAGTGATCCTTATTTCCACCAAATCCATGAAGCAGAAGGATTGTATCGCCCTTGCCACCATCAAGATACGATATTGTATTGTTATCGACCTTAATAATTTTTTTTGAGAGTCCAGCCGATTTTCGTACTGAACTGATTGAAAAATTATATAAAACCCCGGGAAATGCAAAATAAATTACAATCGGCACCAATAACAGGATAGCAACTATAACAATTAGCTTTCTCTTCATGGAGAACCTCCTGTATTTCTTGCTTTTGCGAATGAGCCACCAAAGCCGCAAGGGCTGAGCAATGAGCAATGAGGACTGGGGGCTAAAGGCCCGGAGAAAATTATCTCCCTAATCCTTCAGCCTTTCGCCATTATTCTTTGCCTTCTCTGCTTGAATTGACACCAACATCTGCGCAAAAACCGCAGTTGTTGAGAATAAAGGCTCTAACCTTCAACTTTCAAATTATCACGTAGATACTCTTTAAATGTTTTATAATCAACGGGTAGCTCGACAGGTTCGCCTTCCCTTTTGTCGATGTCCTTCATGCTGTCCGGTAATTTGGGCGTAATGTCGAGAAGTTCTATGATTTCATCGGGGAATTTGGCCGGATGGGCCGTCTCCAGTGACACACAGGGTGAAAAATCGCCATGTTGCTCAAGATAAATCTCAAGACCTCGCCAGCCTACAGCACCGTGAGGTTCTAATACAATCCCGTATGTATCATAGGCTTTTTTAATGCATTCCTTCGTCACCTCATCAGATATGCTCACCGAATAAATGTTCTCCCTCATTGTCTCGATATCGGGATATTTATGGACTTTCCCCGTCCGGTCAACCTTGCCACCGTACAATTCGAACAAGCGGGCCAGGTTGCTTGGATGGCCTACATTCATGGCATTGGAAAGGCAGGCCCTCGATGGTGAGACTTTTTCGTATTGATTCGTTCTTAAAAAATGTGGAAACTCATCATTTTCATTAGTAGGCATGACCAGCTTTTTCACGGGCAAACCCATGCGTCTCGCATATTCACATCCCAGAGCATTACCGAAATTTCCTGAAGGAACGGAAATAACGATCTCTTCTCCATCCCCACAAAGCCGGACATAGGCGTAGATATAATAGACCATCTGCGGAAGTATTCTCCCGAAATTGATGGAGTTTGCCGAGGTAAAATTGAGATATTTAAGAGATTGATCTGAAAAGGCCTGTTTGACAAGATCCTGGCAATCATCGAACTTTCCATCAATGGAAATTGCTTGAACATTTTCACCAATGGTGTCCAGTTGTTTTTTCTGCCTCCCGCTTACCTCATCCTTAGGGTAAAGAATATTCACATCAATCCCTTCAACACCTTTGAATGCCTCTCCGACAGCGCTGCCCGTATCTCCTGACGTCGCGACCAGCACATTCAATCTCTTTCCCTTATCACGGAAATGGCTCATGAGTCTTGCCATCATCCGCGCCGCAAAGTCCTTAAAGGATGCAGTCGGCCCCTGATCGAGTCTCATTATATATTTCCGGTCAACTACTCTTTCCAGGGGGACGTCAAAATTGTACGAATCATACACAATCTTTTTCAACGCCTCTTTAGAAATCTCATCGCCTAAAAATGCTCCCGTCACCAGCATTGCCACCTCGGGATATGGCTTGTCCGTTAAAGCCATAATATCGTCAGGTGAAAGGCGGGGAATGAAATCAGGCATAAAAAGTCCCTCGTCGGGAGCCTGCCCCTGAAGAAGGGCATCCTTGAAGGACACATAACCTTTAAAAGGAATTATTCCTTCCACATCTTTCAGATTTCTGTTTGTGCTGTAGTAT
>CAZKGS010000178.1:0-2317 GCA_964552105.1 uncultured Syntrophaceae bacterium | reverse complement strand
TTCAACAGGGAAAGTCGAGTTTTGACTTCCTCACAAAGTCCAGAAACAATTTATGATGACGCATTAAACCAAGATGTTTTCTGTAAATCAAATAAAAATCTCTTTCAATAGTATAATCTTCAACAGATCGCTCAACAAGAAGACCGGTTTTCAACTCTCGCTTCACGGCATGAATAGAAAGAATTGAAATTCCCAGACCGGCTATGACAGCCTCCTTTACCGCTTCGGAACTCCCCAGCTCACACACGATATTGAACTGAGACAGGTTCTTGTCCGTATTTTTTTGCAGATACTCTTCCAGGATTGATCGAGTAGCAGAACCCTTTTCTCTAATAATAAAAGGTTCACGGGAAAGTTTTTCCATGGTTATCTTTTTTTTCCGGTGCCATGGATGTCCTTCCGGCACAACCAGAACAAGCCTGTCCTTCCATACCGGTTCAATGTTCAATTTGCTGCTGGATACAGACTTGCCGATAAAACCGATCTCCGCCCGATTATCGAGGATCATGTTCAGGGTTGCCTCACTGTCATTCATTTGAATATAACAGTGGATATCAGCATAATCTTTATTGAACACATTCAAAACATGGGGGAGGATATAGGTAGAAGGTATGGTACTGGCACTGATAAACACACTGCCGGATTCATCTTCCCTGACTCTTTCAATTTTTTCCTTTGCTTCATCCATCAGTTTGAATACACGCCTCGCGTAATCATAGAGGATCTTGCCCTCCGGCGTTAAAGATATACCCGTGTTTTTCCTGTTGACCACCTTTGCATTGACGGACTCCTCCAGATTTTTAATGTGCTTGGTCAGGGATGGCTGAGTCAGGTACATTCTCTTGGCCGCACGGCTGAAGCTCCGCTCCTCAACCAGCTTAACCAGGGCTTCCATCTGCTGAATGGTTATATTGTTAAATCTATTGTACGTCATGGCCGGAAAATATCATAAGAAATGTTCATAATCAATAAAGATTTATAACTATAATGAATTTGACATATTCATCTTTATTTCGTAGCTACTTAGGTTCAAAGTTTCAAGTTTCAATTTTCACGGTTAGGAAGCGATGAAAATTGAACGGTTATGCGTTCCCACACAGGAGCGGGAAGGACAACAACATGGATGATAAAGTAAAGGTACGACTCACAGAAACAACACATGGTGCGGGGTGAGCCTGCAAAATAGGTCCGGGTGACCTGAATCAAGCGCTTTGCGGGCTTCCGCTGGTATCTAATCCAAATCTGATTGTTGGTATTGAAAATGCCGATGACGCCGGGGTCTATAAATTGAGAGATGATCTCGCCATCATACAGACCCTCGACTTCTTCACACCCATTGTCGATGATCCCTACACCTTTGGTCAGATAAGCGTGACAAATTCCCTGTCCGACGTTTACGCCATGGGTGGGAAACCGCTCACAGCGATGAATATCATCTGCTTCCCCATCAATAAAATGGAAATATCAATACTCAGAGAAGTTCTCCTCGGCGGATTGGATAAGATGCACGAAGCCGGTGTTCTCCTCGTGGGTGGACACAGCGTTGAAGATGATGAATTAAAGTATGGCATCTCTGTAACCGGCTCCATTCATCCCGATAAGGTACTTCTAAACAGAGGCGCCCTGGCAGGCGACGCATTGATTCTCACGAAACCCCTTGGAACAGGTATTATCAATACGGCACTGAAGGGAAATATGGCAAGCAAGGATCTGGTAGATAAATCCATACAATGCATGGCAGAGTTGAATAAAAGGGCAGCTGATTTGATGACTGAATGTTCAAACATACACGCCTGCACGGATGTAACCGGTTTCGGTCTCCTTGGCCACGCCTCGGAAATGATCGATGGAAGCGATGTCGGCATGATGATCCGGTCTTCTTCCGTACCAATTTTCCGCGAGATTCAGGAATTTGTTGAAATGGGTATTATTCCGGGAGGATTAAACCGGAACAGAAAATTCCGAATGAACATGATCGAAGCCGGACCCGGCTGTCCTGAATGGATTGTGGACGTCCTTTTTGACCCTCAGACATCAGGAGGCCTGCTCATTTCCCTGCCCCTTAAAGAAGCGGAGGATCTGGTAAAAAGAATGAACGATGAAGGAATCGAAGAAGCTTCTATAATTGGTGAGGTCGTGCCAGAACCAAAAGGAAAGATCATGATATTCTAATTTTTTGGATCTCTATAAATAAATCCTATTAAGGAATCAATTATTATTCACATTATGAATTTAACTTATAGGAAAAGTTGATTTAGATGTCCTGCGGTTGATAATCAGAAAGGAGCATCTAATCCATGAAGTTGAAAAATGTTTT
>CAZKGS010000177.1:0-5075 GCA_964552105.1 uncultured Syntrophaceae bacterium | reverse complement strand
GAAAGGAGGTGTAAGAAGACACAGGGGGGCAGTACTTGTAGTTGGTGTAACCCTAACGTATAACCATAATTTATTATAAGGAGGACAAGATGAAACGCTCATTTTATGTACTTCTGGTGATCTGTCTGGCTGTTACTTTAATCTTTGCCGGCCAGGCTATTGCGAAAAAAAAGATGTTCTTAACTATGGGAACAGGTAGCCCGGGCGGTGTTTATTACCCACTTGGGGGTGGAATGGCAGTCTTAATTGAGAAAACTGTAGAGGGTGTCAGGTGTGCTGCCGAGTCCACAGGTGCCTCCGTTGAAAACAGCCGTCTTGTGGGGCTAAGAGAAACTGATATGGGAATGGTGATGGGGAGTGTCGCCTATAAGGCAACTAAAGGGCTGGCTCCTTTTAAAAAGAAGTATAATATAGTAGCCCTCTTTCAGATGTATCCTGCCCCTGAACACATCGTTACGACCAAACAATCGGGAATTAAATCGATTGCTGACCTGAAGGGGAAAAAGGTATCCGTAGATGTTCCCGGAAGCGGCTGTTCCACCCAGGCCAAAGCCATCCTGGAAGAGTATGGTTATGATCTTGAAAAAGATTTAAAGATTGCCAACCTTTCCCAGACAGAGTCTGTCCAGGCCTTAAAAGATGGGATCGTTGATGCTGTTTTCTTCAATTTCGCGTATCCTGCTTCTGCTGTCATGGATCTGGCTGCCACGAGAGACATTGTTTTGATTCCACTGGAGAAATCACTGGTTGACAGTCTCGTCAAGAAATATCCCTATTATTTAAAAATTACTATTCCCGGCGGAACCTATAGTGATGTGGATGAAGATGTGCTCTGTCTTGGTGACTCCAACGTTATGATAGCCAACAAAAAAATGAAGAAAACCGTTGCATATAAGGTAACGAAGGCTATTTTCGAAAATGTGTCAACAGGCAAATACGCACTGACTAACATCCATCCTATTGCGGCTCAGTTGACCCCGGCGAACGCGGTAAACAGCCCGATTCCTCTTCATCCGGGTTCCAAAAAATATTTTAAAGAATCTAAGTAAAAGAAGCGATAACAGCCCGGTCGGTTATCACCTGCGGCCGGGCTGTTTTTATTAACCCATGTTTCATAAGAAAACCTATTCAGTAATAATTATAACGACTTTTCTGATCTTCTTTTCTTTTATCTGTTTTGGAAGGGCGGCCTTTTCAACTCAAAGAGGCAAACTCTTTTTACAGATTGTAAAGCAGCCGGAAGAAAAGATACTTGTGGAATTCCGAATTGAAAAGGGTGATTGTTTTTATCTTGATTACACTCATTCGTCGGATCTTACCCCTGTACACGATATTTTTCAAATTGATAAAAAGGGAATAATCGTACTGATTGAGGAAGACTATCTTTGGTACGGATCGGGGTTAGAGTTTCACCCAGAGGCTGATGCGAATATTTCCTTTGAAGATAACAAAACAAGGGTTCGTCTTCATCGAGAGTTTTCTCATTTTCTGCTCAGGATAGGACGAGTCGCCAATCATGTTATTACTTATAAGGACAGAAAGATACCATTAAAAGAAATCGCTGAAGGGGGGAATCTCGTGTGGATAAGGGTAATCAGAAAATGATTTCCCGGGAAAGGAGTCGTTTCGGATGACTGATAAGACAGAATTTAAGATAGAACAACCAGTGCCTGATTCTGAAGTAGCCCTTGCGGCAAAGGAAGTATTAGAAAAATTTGAAAGAAAAAGAGAATTCACCGGTATCCCAAGCTTATTAATTACCATTATTGCTATTACAACTTCTATCTATCATATTATTTACGCCTATTTTCATCCTTTCTTTGCCCTTGACCACAGGGCCATACACTGGCTTTTTATGTCTATCCTTATTTTTTCTCTTTATCCTTTTTCCAAAAAGAGGTCTCCCCAAAAGAGGATGTCCGTCTTTGACTGGATTTTCCTGGTTGTATCGGTCTCCATATGTGTCTGGATCTTCATCTACTCCACCCCCATATTGAACCGTGCCGGGTCTTTTATGCCCATCGATGTGATAATGGGGACGATTCTGGTAATCCTGGTTCTGGAAGCGTCAAGAAGATCGACAGGACCGGCCGTACCACTAGTTGCCCTGTTTTTTATCTGTTATGCACTCTTTGGCCCATACCTGCCCGAGGTTCTGTCACACAAAGGTTATAGCATCAAACGTATTTCCACTTATCTGGCCCTTTCGACGGATGGCGTTTTTGGTGTTCCCATCGGCGTTTCTGCCAATTTCATTCTTCTCTTTATCCTGTACGGGGCCCTGTTAAGAAAAACAGGAGCAGGGCAGTTTTTTACGGATGTTGCTTTTGCGCTGACGGGATGGACGAGAGGTGGCCCGGCAAAGGCAGCCGTCGCTTCGAGCACCTTTTTCGGAATGATATCCGGAAGTTCTGTGGCGAATACTGTGACTACCGGATCTTTTACTATTCCCTTGATGAAACGTACCGGTTATCCGGATCACTTTGCCGCCGGTGTTGAGGCTTCCGCCTCTACAATGGGACAGATTATGCCCCCCATCATGGGAGCCGCCGCCTTCATCATGGCCGAGTTTCTGGCAATTCCCTACTACAAGGTCTGTATTGCCGCGGCAATACCGGCATCACTCGCCTTTTTCTCGACTTTTATGCAGGTCCACTTCAGGGCCGTTTCCCTGGGGCTGAGCGGTATTCCGAGGGCAGATCTGCCAAAAATTAAAACTGCCTTTGCCATGGGGTGGCATCATCTCTTTTCAATTTTTCTTCTTATCTATTTCCTGATGAGAAATTTTTCACCGGAAAGGGCGGTATTCTGGGCCATTATCGCAACCGTTGTTTCTTCATTCATTATGAGCATAATCAGAAGGGAATCACCGAGAGAATTCGGCAAATTGATTCTGGAAGGTTTGACCGAAGGAGCTATAGGTGCTGTTGAGGTTGCCGCTGCATGTGCCGCCGCCGGTATTATCATTGGTTCTATTACCATGACAGGATTGGGAATCAAGTTTTCTTCATTAGTAGTAGATGCATCGTTCGGGCATCTCTATCTGGCCCTTCCTTTTACAATGATTGCGTGCATTTTCCTTGGAATGGGAGTCCCAACAACAGCCCAGTATGTCATTATTTCATCCCTTGTTGCGCCTGCCCTTGCCCAGATGGGTGTTCTTCCCATTGCTGCCCATCTCTTCATTCTCTATTTCGGAACAAGAGCAGACATTACCCCTCCGGTCGCCCTCGCAGCCTATGCAGGTGCCGGCATTGCCAAGTCCGATCCATGGAAAACAGGGATCAGCGCGTTCCAGCTTGGTATCGCTGGCTTTATAATTCCCTTTATGTTCGTATATGCGCCTGAATTACTTATGATAGGAAGTGCATGGAAGATAATAACGGCCTTTCTGACAGCGACTCTCGGAATACTATGCCTGGCAGCCGGTGTGCAGGCCTGCCTGCTTATCAAGACAAAATGGTATGAAGTTATTATACTGCTGACCGTAGCATTTCTTATGATTAAGCCAGGTCTTGTTACGGATAGTGTTGGTTTTACTCTGTTCATTGTTGTTTTAAGTCTTCAATGGTTAAGGAGGAGACGCGTTACAGAAGCAGTGTAAAAAAAACAATTAAGATATTCGTATCAATCAAACATATATGGAATCAATATTTTGCAACCAGTTGTAACAAAACCGCAAGGAGGATACATTATGGAAAGATCATTGGAAAAGGTGTTTAATCCTCGATCCATTGCTGTAATAGGTGCCTCTGAGGTTCCAGGCAAAGCCGCTGAAAGGCGGACGAGAAGCCTCATTCAGGGGGGATATAAAGGAGATATTTATCTGATTAACCCGAAAAGGGCCGAGCTTTTTGGGCGAAAGGCCTTTCCTGCTATTACCGATGTTGATAAAGAGATCGATCTGGTCATGATTGTCGTTGCACCCAGGTTTGTCGCTTCCGCTGTGGCGGATAGTGTGAGGATGGGTGCAAAGGGTATTATTGTCATTACTGCAGGACTTGGGGAAACAGGGGAAGAGGGGAAAAAAATAGAAGCGGAGATTTTGAATGAGGCCGCAAAGACAGGTGCTTATATCATAGGTCCGAACTGCAGCGGTATGTTCAACGCCTCGGCGAACATCAACATGTTGGGTATTCCCACTATTAATAAAGGCCCCATTTCAATCCTTGCCCAAAGCGGCAATGTAATTGATTCATTGACACACTTTGCCAGGATGAAAGGAGGCGGCTTCAATAAAATCATTAATGTCGGCAATGCTATAGGGGTTCAATTGCATGAATATATTGATTATCTGAAAGATGATCCCGATACGAAGGTTATCGCGACCTACCTTGAAGGCATCAGGGGGGGAAACGAACTGGTAAGAGTTGCCCGGGAAGCGGCAAAGACAAAACCGATTGTTGCCCTCAAGGTGGGCAAGTCGAGCGCCGGGGCAAGGGCTGCCGCCTCCCATACGGGTTCCCTGGCGGGCGATGATATTATTCTGGATGCGGCTTTTAAACAGGCAGGTATTGTGAGGGTGTCCAATGCGGATGAGCTGGTCGATATGGCAGACGTATTTTCCAATTGTCCCCTCCCGAAAGGCAACAGGCTGGTTATCATGTCAGAGGGTGGTGGTGATAATTCCATAGCGGCAGACAATGCCGAAAAGTACGGAATGCAGGTTCCCGTTCTCGGCAAGGAAACTCAGGAAAAGATGATACCTGTTTTGCTTGCAGGGATGCCTGCCCATAATCCCATTGATTATGGTGGAACAGCAGAGGAAAATCCTCATGTAATTACCGAATGTGTCAAGGTCTGTATGGAAGATGATCAGGTCAATGGAATATTGATAACCGGCTTCTTTGGAGGATTCTATGATATCATTGCTCCTCATATTGCGGAGTTGGAAGAACAGACATCAAGAGAGCTGGTCGGTTTAGTCAACAAGTATAAGAAACCCCTTATTGTCAATACCAGTTATGCCAGGGATCCCATTAAATCTCTCGACATACTAAAGAAAGCCGGGATTCCTGTAATTGAATCTTCCGACAGGGCCGCTCAGTCTATGAGCGCACTGATGACTTTTGCTA
>CAZKGS010000176.1:0-5081 GCA_964552105.1 uncultured Syntrophaceae bacterium | reverse complement strand
CAGGAATATATTGGATATTTCGAGGATTAAAATTTGAGACTGACGCAGAAATTGGACAAAAGGGGACGTTATGCAAAGATCTCGAAACGTGGAAACGACAAATTCTCTGGTGCATTGACCTTCTTGGCTTTTACTTTCGAAGAAAGGTACTGCAACAGACAATTCCCCTTATCGCCAGCTTCAAACTGACCTACCGATGCAATCTTAAGTGCAGGGGCTGCCCCTTCCACATGAGAGGAAACGAAAACAATTCCCACATGAGCTGGGATACGGCAATCAAGGCCTTGCAGGAATTGAAAAGGCTCGGCACACGTATCGTTGTATTTGAAGGAGGAGAACCCTTCCTCTGGAGAGACGGATCTCACAATCTGAATGAACTGGTTCTTTATGCAAAAAAGCATTTCCTGCGAGTCGCCGTTACCACCAATGGAACTTTTCCGCTCGACGTGCCTGTAGATGTCTTATGGGTCAGCCTGGACGGTCTAAAAAGTACCCATGACATGCTTCGTAGTGATTCTTTTGACATGGTTTGGAACAACCTCAAAGAGGCAACACATCCCAACATCCTGGTTCACCTCACTATGAACAAAGAAAACTGGCACGATCTGGATCAACTGGTCGAATTGTTAAAGGAAGTCCCGGCAATAAGGGGAATGACATTGCAACTTTTCTACCCATACGGACAGGGGGAGGAGTCCCTCGCTCTTTCCCCAAAAGAGCGAAAGGCTGCCCTTGAAAAGGTTATACAGCTAAAAAAACTCGGGCACCCTGTCTTAAACTCTAAAAACCGACTGGAAGCCATGATAGAAAACGGATGGACCTGCCATGACGATATACTCATTAACGTCGACCCTGACGGTTCAATCACAACGGGATGCTACGTAAAAAACCGAGGAAAGGTGCGCTGCAGGGATTGCGGATTTACACCCGTGGCAGAAGCATCAGGCGCACTCGATATGCTTCCAGGTTCTCTCTTGGCCGGCTGGCGTATTTTTATAAATGGTAATAACCGGTATTAAATAATTAAGAAAGAGGCGTTTTTAAATGAAAAAAGAAGACTACCTGAACAAAGAAGTCAAACATATCGATATCAAATCGATCAATTCCGTTCATATCATTAACGCCATGAAAGATATGTCCTTTTCGGCGCGGGATCTGGCTGTAGCATCCGATATTTATGACAGGATGTTGAAAGACAAGGAATGCGCCGTCATATTAACAATCGCAGGGAGCACGAGTGCCGCCGGCTGCATGCAGATATATGTTGATCTTGTAAAAAATAATATGGTTGATGCCATCGTTGCCACAGGCGCAACAATCGTCGACATGGATTTTTTCGAGGCCCTTGGATATAAACATTATCAGGGCACTCCTCATGTGGATGACGGGGAATTACGAAATTTATACATTGACCGGATCTACGACACATTTATAGACGAGAAAGAACTTCAGGTATGTGACAGGACTATTACCGAAATCGCTGACTCCCTTGAACCCAGACCATATTCCTCACAAGAATTTATAAAGGAGATGGGAAAATATCTGACAACCAACGCAAAGAAGAAAAACTCCCTCGTACAGGCTGCCTATGAAAATGATGTGCCCATCTTCTGCCCTGCATTTTCAGACAGCAGCGCCGGTTTCGGCCTGGTTCTGCACCAGTACAATAATCCCGAAAAGCATGTTTCCATCGATTCGGTAAAGGACTTCTTGGAGCTGACTCAGGTTAAAATAGAAGCCAACGTGACAGGTCTCCTCATTATCGGGGGAGGTGTCCCTAAAAACTTTACCCAGGATACGGTAATCTGCGCCGAGATCCTTGGTAAGGACGTCCCCATGCACAAATACGCCGTTCAAATTACCGTTGCCGATGTCAGGGATGGGGCCTGCTCCAGCTCCACATTGAAGGAGGCAAGTTCCTGGGGAAAGGTGGATACGGTCTTTGAACAGATGGTGTATGCCGAAGCTACATCAGTCCTGCCCCTGCTGGCAAGCTACGCCTATCACCAGGGAAACTGGAAAAATAGAAAAAAGTGGGGTTTCGCGAAGCTTTTTAAATCATAAAACTGACATTATCCACCATCTATTTCAAATAAGCAGGCAGTTCACTCTCTTTCTTCCCCCGAAAGCTGCAGAGGACGGGGCAGGTTTTGCAGGGGCCTTTGACAGCAGGCAGTGGCGGCTCACCCTTGATACTTTCTACAAAATCCATGCACCTGTTAACATCCTCGTCTGCGCCTTCGATAACCAGCGTGACGGAACCTTCCGCTCCGCCGTAACCTCCCGATGCGAAGTGTACAGCCCTGATACCGAACAGATTGTGTATACATTGTATTTCAGTAACCACCTTCCCGTCGGCAACGGCGGCGAATCCCACCCGGGCACCAATGCTTCTCCCTAAATTCAGCCTGCCACCGAATTTTGCTGCCAATTCTACTGAAGGTATTAACTTTTCGAGTCCAACTGGATAAATTATTGTGGCCCCTTGTGCTTTCATTGCCATATAAAACTGGCCCATTGTGCCTCCCACGGGGCTTGCCATAACAACACCTACTTTTCCCGTATGATCAATGGCATTCGCACCTTTCAGCAACACGTCACCCAATCTCAGTTTGTCAATGAGAGTGGCCGGGTCTACTTTCAGAACTTTGTCCTTATGAAACGTAATCGGTTGTATTCTTATCCCCTGGTGAAGGGCGCATAAAACCCCTTTAATCACCTGTCCTGCAACATATTTCTCTTTTTCCACTGGTTGGTTCAACAGTTCTTCTGCGATATATGCGTTTGTAGATCCCCTGCCTACGATCAGGTACCCTTCTTTTTTTGCCTTCTGCACTTCGGGCATTGCCGCTATGGCTTTACCAATCAATCTCTTGGATTCCGACGGTGTCAATGTAAATATTGCCTGCATTTTAACCCTCCTTTTTCTTTTATGAATGTTTCTTTACAGAACAGGTTACATTTTTAAAAATTGAAACACTCGTAAAAAGTCTGAATTCCTGTCGTTTTGTCATTCCCGACCTGAGCGTTCGACTGAGCTTACGTCGAAGTCGAGAATTCATAACTGCTTGTAATTACCGGATTCCCACTTTCGCGGGAATGACAAATTGGCAATTTTTTGACTTTTTACAAATCCATCCAACTTAATAAAATTGAAAAATAATAGTTTCAAAAGTGAAATGATGAAAAATCAGTTCACTCATAAAGATTATGGGAAGTCGCTGATTGTATGTCAAGCTAAAAATAATACCAAAACATCAGGCAGTTCAGGGTAACTCATACTTACTTCTTCCCTGCGTGGGGATCTCAAAGAAGTGCCTTATGGCAAAATACCGACCTGCCCTCCAAACATATCTTCTTGTAAGTCAGAAACGGAACAGGTATTATGTTTACGTAATTAACCGAAGTGAGGTTACATATGTTCCTCAAACAGATGCAGGTTGGTCATATGGCGGTCTTTGCCTATATTATCGGTGATACTGAAAGTGGCGAAGGACTGGTCGTTGATCCCGGAGCCAACGTCGATGATATCCTCTCGGAAGCTGAAAACAACCATATACACATTAAATATATCGTCAACACCCATGGCCATGCCGATCATATCGCCGGTAATGCCGAACTGAAAGAGAAAACCCAGGCACAAATTATCATCCACAAAGATGACGCCCGTATGATGGTTTCTCATCATCCCATAATTATGAGGATGTTTCGAGCCAAACCATCTCCACCGGC
Source organism: uncultured Syntrophaceae bacterium (assembly GCA_964552105.1). GTDB lineage: Bacteria > Desulfobacterota > Syntrophia > Syntrophales > UBA6807 > CAZGAK01. The sequence goes on along the minus strand of CAZKGS010000176.1, from coordinate 1,349 downwards.
GGATATAACTTTGAAGGACGGTGATGCAATAGAGCTGGGAAATGTCAAACTGAAGGTGATTCACACACCGGGGCATTCTCCCGGATCGATTTCACTTTATACACCGGGATATGTCATTACCGGTGATACACTGTTTGTTGAAAGTGTGGGAAGCACAAATCTCATCGGAGGATCCTGGGAGATTATGTTCAATTCTATTACTGAGAAACTGTTGACTCTGCCCGATGAGACCATTGTTCTTCCGGGACATAACACCGGAAGAAATTTAACCTCCACCATAGGAAACGAAAAAAGAAATAACCCATTCCTGAAACAATCGAGTTTCTGATGATACCTATGTCAGGACAATGTAGATACTCTGCCAGAGCGAGGGACCGATTCTGTAGTTCTCCCATCTTGTGGAGTGCGCTTACAACTCCTCAGAATCAGATTGAGACCTTTGTAAAATGCTTAATTTCGTTCAAGTTCAAGGAAGAGGAAATTTTTCTCTACCACACCATTGCGAAGATGATCGCGTAAAAAATCGCCGGAATGAAATTCCCTATAGGTATCTTTTTGATCTCCAGAATGTTAATGCCAATTCCAAGAATGAGAACCCCGCCCGTGGCAGTTACTGCATTTAATACGTAAGGTTCCTGGATAAAGAGAAGTGACGCAGCGAGAAGGGTGATCGCCCCCTGAACGATGAAGACAGGGAAGGCTGAAAAAGCGACACCAATTCCAAGCGTCGATGCGAGGGCCATAGACGCAAAGCCGTCGAGAAGTGATTTTATATAAAGTGTACTCGCATCTCCCACTGTTCCGTCCTGAATCGGGCCAATTATGACTAACACACCGGTCAGATACAGGACTGAGGCTGACACAAACCCCTCAACAAACGTAGACGAATCGGATCGAAACCGCCGTTTAAGCAATTCACCGAGTGTTTCAATCCACGTTTCTATTTTTAATAATTCGCCGGTGATTGCACCAAGCAACACACATCCGATAGTTGCGATGAGATTCGTCCCGGTGAGGGCCATATGGAGCCCGACGACGACGACGGAAAGCCCGAGGGCATTCATGATTATCGCCCTCATCCGCCCTGACAGATGCTGTCCTCCGGCAATACCAATCATGCTGCCGGCAATGATGGCTCCACTATTGACAATTGTTCCGATCACATTAATTTCCTTACGTTTTGCTCGATGATTATTGTTCGGACACGTATATCACGGAAAAGACGGCTAAACAAGGGACAATGGAAAATCTGTAGAATTCCGGTGACACCAAAAAACAACCAGAAACAGGCATGGTGTTTGAGTGCATAAGTAATAAAGGTTGAAGGAAAACTTTTCTGAGATCAGGGT
>CAZKGS010000175.1:0-5112 GCA_964552105.1 uncultured Syntrophaceae bacterium | reverse complement strand
CCCAAAATCATGTCCTGAACTTGTTTCAGGATCATTCAGGGTCTCTAACTTATTGCAATGTTTAGATGCTGAAACAAGTGAGATCCTGAAACAAGTTCAGGACGACAAATGACACATTTTGAGACTTTTTACGAATGCATCAAAGATGATTCTTTTATGGAACAGCATCGATGTCTCCGTGCAAGGTTTATCATCTGATTTTTATATGTTTTATAAAAATACTTTCTCATTGACACTGGAGTCATTTTCCTATACTTCCTCATCTATAAAAAAGTAGATTTTTGTATCTTGCCATAAAGGCAGTGAATAATATCGCGAATCTTTTGGGCAGCCGTAATCCCTTTATTCTTTAAAAGTACCTTACAGATATTAACGAAGAGAAGAGTTATGAGGTTAGTAGAAGAAAACTGTGGTGTTTTCGGTATATATTCAAGAAGAGAGTGTGTCTACGATATCTACCGGGGGATTGATTTCCTTCAACATCGCGGGCAGGAATATTGCGGAATTTCTACTTTTGATCCGGATGTCAAGAAGGCAACCCAAATCGATTTCCTTAAACTGAAGGAACAGGAATATGAAGATGAAGCATCTTTCGGTCAGGAAATAAATCACGTCACTCACCACGGCAAGGTCATTAATACCTTTACCGATGAAGAATTAAAAAGTTTAAATGGCAATTGGGGTATAGGGCATGTAAGCCTATGGGAAAGACAACCGATGAAGTGGCAGAGCAGACTCGGGGGGATTGCCGTCGCTTTCAGCGGTAAAATTATTAACGCTGATACCCTGATGAAAGAAATGATGGGTCAGGGAGTGTCTTTCTACAAAGGTTACGACATAGAGATAATTTCCAAGATTATCATAGAAAAACCCGATATCGTCAGCGGGATCAGCGCACTTGCCGGGAAGATCAAAGGTTCCTACTCACTGGTGGTTTTAACCAAAGACGGAATCTATGCGGCTCGCGATATTTATGGAGTCCGACCGCTTATTCTGGGTATGGATTCTGAACGGTATGCGGTAAGCTCCGAATCCCGTGCCATCAAGAATCTGGGTATGGAGGTTTTTCGGGATGTACGTTCCGGTGAGATCGTCCTTATAAGCGACAAAGGGTTTAAAACCGTGGGGCAGGTAGATTCGCCACGCAGTGCACATTGCGCTTTCGAGTGGGCATATACGGCGAGCATCGATTCCATTATAGACGGTGTCTATGTACAGGAGGCTCGAAGCAATTTGGGTGAAAACCTTGCCCAGAGAGATATCGACGAAGGGGATTTTACGGCTGATATTGTTGCACCCGTTCCAATGTCGGGGATAGGGCACGCACTCGGATATCACAAACGTTCTAAGATTAATTATCAGGAAGTGTTTCTATATCATCGCTATGCCGATCGCAGTTATATGCAGGCAACTCAGCTTGCCCGTGAAAAAATGGCAGAGCGAAAGCTGTCCGTGCTTCCCTATGCGGTTAAAGGGAAAAAGATTGTTCTCTGTGATGACTCAATTGTTCGGGGAACTCAAATTTTGAATAAGGTTAGAGATTTAAAGGAGGCGGGTGCCAAAGAGGTGCATGTACGTATTGCCTGTCCCCCTCTTATGTACCCCTGCGATTACGGTATATCGACCCGCACTTATGAAGAGTTGATTGCCCGGCATTATATGAAAACGGGAGATATTAACTCTATGGACGATCTGAAGAAGATGGAGTCATGGATAGCAAAACAGATAGATGCGGACTCCGTTAAGTATAACACGATTGATGCATTTGTTTCGGCCCTTTTGATTCCGAGAGAAGGTTTGTGTCTGAAGTGTTTTGACGGCGTGTTTCCTGTTTAAAATAGATAGAGACCGTATCCCTCAAATAAAACCGATCTCTTCAGCATACTCAAACTGTCTTTTCCATGGAATATGAGGATATGTCTTGTTGAAGGGTTCTTCTCCTACACGTTTCATCGATTCCCTGTCTAAGAGTACGGGGTGATACCCACCCAGGAAACCGAGGTCTTCGGCTATTTTAGGATTATGTCCGGGCATACAATCGCAGTCGGCAGTTATTGTAAGAAGGGAATTTACCAGCAGGGTCCTGTCCTTGATACGTTTCCACACCGCTGCGGTCGTTTCAACGAGTTTTTCCTGAAAGACCTTTTCGTCAGTATCCCAAAAGATTTTTAGCGCGAGTTGGGGGCAGAGTGCGATGCATTGAGCACATCCTATACATTTCTCCAGGTCATATTGAGGATATTCATCCCCGGAGATTGTTGCAGCACCGGTGGGACAGGACTCGACGCAAATGCCGCATCTGGTACATTCTTCGCTGTTCAAAACGGGGTGAGCATCAGAGTGCATCCTCTGCTTCTGTGCCCGTGAGGCGAATCCCATGGAGATATTTTTTGTGGCACCCCCGAACCCGGCAACCATATGTCCCTTAAAATGGGAAAAGATAAAAAACCCGTTGACCTTTTCCAAAAGCTCGGTAACCTGCACAGTTTTGAAATGCTTAAAGTGTGCATCAATGTCGATTACGTTTTTACCGTCCATTCCATCCCCGATCACGACCGGGCACCCGAGGTACTCTTCTGTAAAGCCATGTTCCGCGGCTGTTTTGAGTGAGTCCCCCCCTGTGCGGCGACCGCCGGAATAGAGGGCGGTGGTATCGAAAATGAGAGGAAGTGTTTCATGTCCCTTTAGCCACTTTACGATTTCTCTGGCGTACCGTGGATGCAGATAACTTATATTTCCCTTCTCTCCCCAGTGAAGCTTGATGGCAACCGAGTCGCCTTTTCGGAAAGGGGACTCCAGGTTAGAAAGGAGTGCACGGAGAGAGACAATATAATTTTCGATGTTACCGTCGGTTTTTTGGAATAGGGGTTCGTCCATTTTATCATCCATTTTTTTGCATAAATCTCAGCTAATAATCGATTTATAAAATTCGTCGGGGGATTTCCCGATAGACAATTTTTCAAACGGGCACATTCCATCCCTTTTTCTATTAAAAATATAGGGCACCACCTTTACGAAATAACTGGGAATGCCAAGTTGTTTTAATGTTTCTAAAGCGTACCTGCTTCCGATCGAAGAGTATATCTTTCTGCAGCGCATCCTTTCCAAAAGTAACGCAGCCGCATTGCCGACCACACGGTCAAAAACGGTGACGTCATCGGTACAGGGGCTAAACTTCTCAATATAGTCGAGAAGTGGTGCGATCCCCTCCTTTTTGGATTGAAAGATCGAGGTGTTTACTTTCAAGACCCGGAGTGTATCGTCGCTTTTTAGAAATGACTCAAAGAGATCATTCATGGTGTCCGAATGCTGAGAGTTTCTCTAATGCTGTGGAGATTGTGGGGAGGAGGATCAGTTGTAGTGCAATTCCGGGCCATCCCTGCTTTATTGCCTGCCATACTATAGAAGGGGAATTTGAGTCACCTGACCAATGCATTATTAATAAAGCCAATGTAACGGCTAACCTTCCGATAACCATTGCTCCGAGGAGTGACCAGAAAACGTTCAATCTGAACCGCTCGCGGATAAGACCCGCTGATAGTCCGTAGAATGAAGCCTCAATGACGATCATGGGAAGCCTTTCCAGAAAAGGCATCCCTGATATACCGTAGTTTACAAGCGGTGTTAGAATTCCAACCAGAAGACCGGCACGCCAGCCGAATAGAAGCCCGGCTAACAAAATGAAGAAAAACATAGGAAGAAATGTAGGACCGGCTAAAGGGTGAATATAGTGACAAAGCCATGGTATCGCCACATCCATTGCTACAAATAAAGTAACAAAGGCATAAAGGCGGATGTTGGCAAAATTTAGCACGCATGGGAAAGTTGTTTCCCTGTGTGCTAAATGAATAGTGTTTGTTCTACCCATCGTATCTTCCCTAAATACTTGTTTTATTTTACTGTTTGATGGAAAAGTATAGAAGAAAAAAAGTTGCGAGTCAAGAACAAAAGAGATTTCAATTATTGTTTGACAGTCTCGTAAAAAGTCGTAAACTGCACCATTTGTCATGCTGAACTTATTTCAGCAAGTTCGAGACCCTGAAATAAATTCAGGGTGACAAAAACTGACTTTTTACGAATGCATCATTGTTTAACTATGTCGTAAAAAGTCCGTTTTCTTCGCTCAGAACCATTTTGGGGATGCTGTTATTGCCCGGCTAAAAATCTAAAACTCGTGCTTGCGCACTTCAAACAGTTAGATTTTCTTAACGCCGGTCACTATCAGCATCTTTTCCCCAAAATGCTTAAATTTGCTCCGAAAAGACTTTTTGCGAGTCTATGATTGTCTTATTGGTATGAAAAATCTTGAACGGTCCTCAGATTCATACTTTTAAAGCGCTAAACAGTCTCGGATGGTTGTGCAAAGCTTTCCGAATATGTTATTACTAAAGACCTTTGATTCTGTCTAATCGGCAGTCGATGATTGAAAGTAGAAAGGGCATTTCATGAAAGCGATGATTCTCGCAGCCGGCTTTGGAACACGGTTGAAATTACTGAGCGTTGACAAACCGAAGGCCCTTATCCCGATAGGAAACAAGCCGATTATTGACAGGGTAATAAACTATCTTAAGGGATTCCATGTCAGTGAAATGGTGGTGAACGCACATCACCACCACCAGCAAATTGTAAGATACCTAGGTGACGGTAGACCATTCGGGGCACGAATTCAAGTCCGAGTTGAACCGGAGATTTTGGGAACGGGGGGCGGGATCAAAAACACATCGGATTTCTGGGATGTGGAGCCGTTTGTCGTAATAAATTCGGATATCCTTACAAATATCGATTTGTCGAAGGCGTATGACTACCACAGGCGCAACGGAAACCTGGCGACGCTGATCCTTCATGACCAACCGCCGTTTAACCAGATTCAAATTGACAGCCGAATGAACATCCTGGATATCACTGCCAATAACCGTCCCGGCAGGCTCGCCTTCACCGGCATTCATATTATCGACCCAAAACTTTTAGATTACATCCCCGAGAGGAACTTTTCGAATATTATCAATTGCTATAGAGATTTGATACAACAAGACAAGCCGGTCAGAGCTTACATATCAACGGGACACAAGTGGCGGGATATCGGTACGGTCGAGAACTATATCCTTGCCAATA
>CAZKGS010000174.1:0-5242 GCA_964552105.1 uncultured Syntrophaceae bacterium | reverse complement strand
TTTGCCGGGAGTCAATTGATCCATGATGTGGAATATAAAAGCGAAGAGAAACAAATGTCCTCTTTATTTCAGACATTCATTGAACATTTTCCTCTCTTTTTGAAAGCAGAAGACCTTGAGAAATTGACCCATATATTATCCGATGACGAAATTCACAGACAGATCATCGAAAATAAAACTCTCTTGATGACACCGTTTGGTATTGCAGCGAAAGAGCTTGTTTATATCGACCCCCTGGGGCTCAGAAAGTTATTGAAGGAAAACATAACCGTTCCCGCGGGAAAACAGCCGCTCAGTCCACATAAAGGTTATTATCGAACGGACGAAAAAAAAACCTACCTCCTCTTTATCAAGCCCGAAAATCCACCCCAGGATATTACATTCAGCAAAAAATTGATGATGGAAGTTCATCACCTTGAAAATATTTCCTTATCTGAATTTTCCGATCAATTCGAAGATATGCCGGGGAGCATCAAGATATCTTACACCGGCGGATATCCGATCGCTGTTAGTGATGAAGCCACAACCAAAAGAGATATCAAGGTTACCCTGCTGACTTCCTTTCTGTGTATAATGCTTCTCTTTGGCCTGTCGTTCAGAACATGGAGAGTTCTCTTTTATGTCGGCGTATCTCTGGCCATAAGCCTCTTGTGGACACTCGGCTTCGCCAGTGTCGTCTTTCATCGCCTCAATATCCTTACATGCGTTTTCTCATGTGTTCTGATGGGCCTGGGAATTGACTTTGCCATCCACATCGTCAACCGTTACTTTGGTGAAGACAAAGTAGATCTTGACATACCACACCGACTGCAGCAAACTTTTCAGGAAGCCGGAATGGGAATTGTAATAGGCGGAATTACCACGGCAGTCGCTTTTTATTCTATCGCTATTTCAGACTTCAGGGGATTTAAAGAACTTGGCATCGTGACCGGCACAGGGATTTTATTTTGCCTTGTGGTCATGTCGCTTGTTCTTCCATGCCTTCTTGTTTTTTTCTCAGACGAAAAGAATTCGAAAAGAAAAATTATAATCAGCGGTTTCGGGTTAAAAAACCTCATGAAATACCTCCGGAAATATCCCGGGTTTATTATCATGAGCACACTTATAATTGTCTGCCTACTGGCCCTTCTTGGAACTAAAATCAATTTTGATGACAACCTCAGAAATTTTCGTCCCGCCGATAACGAAACCTTCCGTCTGCAGGACAAGGTAACTCGCTGGCTTGGAGGTTCCATGGCCAATACATTTCTTATAGTACAGGGCAAATCAGAGGCAGAGGTCATGGAAATCAATACATCAATATATGGAACCCTGAAGGAACTGAAGGACTCTGGCATGATCGCCGGGATTAAATCGATAAGCCAATACCTGCTTTCACCCAGTCAACAGAGGAAAAATATAAAATTCATCCGGCAGCATCCCGATGATTTCGATATAAAACGTATCAAAAAGGCATTTAATACGGCTCTGGAAGAAAACGGATTTGAAAAACTGGATCTGTACGACGGATATTTTGAAAGCCTCTCCCGGGCCTTTTCGGCAGAAAAACCCTTTTCCCCGTCATCCCTCCAGGAAAAAGAGTTCGTAAAGATCTTAAATTTGTTTGTCTTTCGAAAGGGTAATAATTTTAAAACGATTACCTATATCGCCCCCTCGAATGATCTCTGGTCACGTGTCGATACAACACGATTTAAAGAGATGATCATCCGGGAATTAGACGAAAAAGGAATTAACAGAGACAGCTACACCTTGACCGGTCCGAATCTGCTCACAGGAGATCTAAAGAAACTTATTATCAACAATCTTAAATCCGCACTGTGGCTGGCATGTTTGTGTATTATCACAATGCTTTTCATTTATTACCGAAGCCTGAAATTACTCTTGCTCTCTATATGTCCCCTTATGATCAGTCTGGCCACTTTAACAGGCATTATGGTAATTTTTCGTTTGGATTTTAATTTTTTCAACATAATAGTCCTGCCCATGATCGTCGGAATTGGCATAGATGACGGGATTCATCTGACCAACACGTTCCGTCAATCTGGGCATTTAGAGATTCCGGAAGAAATGAGTCGAACAGGTCGAGCTGTCGTTTTGACCTCTCTGACTACTATGGCGGGTTTTGGATCTATTGCCCTGGCCCATTACCCGGGATTGCAAAGCATGGGATACGTGGCTATCATCGGCATCAGTTCCTCCCTGATCGCTTCGATTGTCGTTCTGCCTGCAATTTTTACTATGATAAAATCGAAAACATAATACCGGATTTAGAGTTGCTATTTGCTTTAATATTGTTTAGAAATAAGTACAGTTTTATGGAGGGATTTTCATGAAAAAGGTATTGATTATATTTATTATCGCAGGTGTTTTAGTCTCAGGAGCACTGAATTATCACTTTATTTTAATGGACAGCAGCATAAAAGTTCTGAAAAAAGCCGATTTAGCCTTCAAAAATACTTTCGTTGATGCCAGAGGTGCAAAAAAGGTCAAGCTTTTCCTTGATCCTGCGCTTGTAAAGTCCGGTATAAAAAATCTGGTTGACGACGAGAGTATAAATATCGGCAAGTAATAGAAGAGACCTGGTTAAAATATCTAAAGTTTATTTTGACTGGAGACTGTTTCGCCTGTTCCATTTGGGCGTTTTCTGTTAAACCCGTGGAATTCCAGGAGGTCACTTACAATATCCTTGTTCTCCCAAACCCATTCAGCACCATTTTCTTGTATTAAATATTCTGTACACTCTCTCATCCGGTCTATATCCGATTGATCCACCACAAAATCGTTCAGTATATTAGTCAGCATTAAAGGATCTGCCCAATATGTTGGGAAATTATCGACAAGTTTTATGTCGGCCTTTGCTATGCCACCGTTTACCTGTGGTTTTGAGATCTCCACGTTTTTTTCTGTAATGAGTTCGTCATATGCCTGATTAAGGTAACCCATATTTCACCCTGCCTTTCAGAAAATTCCATAGATCAAATAAAAGCAATACAAAGTTGAAATGTATTGGGAAATCTCAATTATCAAACATTGATAAGGATTCCCCGACAAACAACCACAATATATTGTATTATAATATAATATAACTACAATATATAGTCAAAGATAAAATGTTGCTATCTTCAATGAAATTGTTTAAGAAACCCTGCAGGTTGATGACGGGATTTTTGGGGTTTATTTTATTCAGGAGAGGCAGCTATGTTTTACTTTTTTAAATCAAAAACCGGTACATTTTCAATCGAGCCTGATGAAACCTGCGATGGCATGTTCAAGTTATGTATCGGGGGTTTCTGGTTAGACTCATACGAAACAGCGGAAAGTGCCGCTCGTGACGTTTATCTGCATGCAACCGGTTGGTACGAATGGGACCGACTTGAGGACTCAACGGTACCGTGCGATTTAGGTGAATGGGAATTGCTATAACTTTTTCTTACGGATAATAACTAAGACATTAATGTTGATCGCTGTTTCTTTTGCCTTTGACCTACTACCAGACCGATTATCAAACCGAAGAGAAGATCTGATCTGACAAGAACTTCCTTTTTCGTGAAGGAAGTATAAGAAAAACGGCCTTGTGAGTCAATGAAATAATGACCACAACATATGATGATTGTGCTGCGCGATACCAACGGTGGCACCATCACCGGAGAACTGACTGAGATAATGACTGAAATCACATCACTCATCCCTCCACACCTTTTAGGCATTCACGCTCATAATGATTGCGGGTTTGCGGTGGCCAACTCACTCTCCGCCGTTAATATGGGGGCAAAAATGGTTCAGGAGATAAAGAATATGGAGGATCAGGGATACCAGTTCGACGCCGCCGATGAATCGCTCGCTTTATTGATAAAGAAAGCAACGGGCGAGTTTACGGAACCATTCATTCTGGAGTCCTTCCGCGTCATCGATGAAAAGACAGAAAACGAACCGTCCAAATCTCAAGCCATGATCAAGATATCGGTTGGAGATGAAAAGGAAATAACCGCTGCAGAGGGGAACGGCCCCGTCAACACCCTTGGCAATGCCCTGAGAAAGGCGTTAAGAAAGTTCTACCCCCAGATCGACGAGAGATGCATCTGGCGGATTTTAAAGTGAGGATACTGGAGGGAAGCGCGGGAACAGCGGCAAAGGTAAGAGCCCTGGTGGACAGCGTACAATACAAGCTGAGTAAAAAAACAGTAAAAAAATAATTTGACATTTACATGGTTCTGCATTAAACTTTTTTCAACTTATATTTTGGAGGATTTTAGAGAGTGACCTGCGGTGTGGAAAGAGGCTTATTAAATTTAAACAACCTTTTGCGTGTGTTAAGCCTCGCTCTTGCCACATATTCATATTCACCGCTCGTTGCTCTTAGGAAAAAATGAACTGCTGACAACCTGTAAGATAGTACCTATAAGATAGTACCTAAAGGCCATGGGTGGAATACTCATGGCCTTTTTGTTTTACGAAACCATCAACTTTAAATGGAGGGAGAAATGACGAAATCAAATAAAAAAAGAATCTTTATATTCGATACGACCCTCAGGGATGGGGAACAGTCGCCGGGTTTCAGTATGAATTTGGATGAAAAACTCAGATTTGCCAGGCAGTTGGAAAAGTTGGGGGTGGATATTATCGAAGCTGGATTCCCGGTCGCATCGGAGGGAGACTTTGCATCGGTTCAACAAATTGCCAGGGAGGTCAGGGGTTCTCAAATCGCCGCTCTTGCCAGGGCAGATCTTGCAGATATTGATCGGGCATGGGAAGCGATTAAAGATGCGGCTAATCCCAGGATTCACACATTTATATCTACCTCTGATATACATCTCAAATACCAGTTGAAAAAAACACGAACCCAGGTTCTGAAGGAGGCCCGTGCCACCGTGGAACATGCCTGCACCTATACAAAAAACGTAGAGTTTTCACCCATGGACGCAACAAGAACGGATAAAAGCTACCTCTGTGAAATTGTAGAGGCTGTTCTAGCTGCGGGTGCCAATACTGTTAACATACCTGATACTGTTGGCTATTCAATGCCTGACGAATTCGGTGAATTGATAGCGTACCTCTTCGAAAACGTAAAAAATATTAGTGATGCAGTCATATCGGTTCACTGCCATAATGACCTTGGTGTGGCGGTTGCAAACTCTTTATCCGCCCTGAAGCACGGGGCAAGACAGGTAGAGTGTACTATAAACGGCATAGGCGAGAGGGCAGGTAACGCCTCATTGGAAGAGATGGTTATGTCTCTGGAAAC
>CAZKGS010000173.1:0-5245 GCA_964552105.1 uncultured Syntrophaceae bacterium | reverse complement strand
CGTCTTGTACCAGCCCGAGGAGGCTTTCGTCAAAATCTGCTTGCCATTCGTAACCCGTCGTTGGGTTGGAGTCAAGAGTTATGATGAACTGTTCGCCAACACCTATTTCGATATCCTGGCGGGGGTCGGTGTATTCTTTTTGCTGCCCGGATACACAACCGATGACTGAACCAACCAGCAAAACCGATGCCGTCACCAAAATTATTAGTCTATTCATGCTACCTGCTTCCTCCCTGACTGTCTTTATATTGGTTTATTCCTCAATTACACACTAAACTATCCAAACACGGTTTGCACACTGACCACCGTGGGAGGCGTCAGTGAGGGGGCCACGCCGTAATCCTGTCGCGGATATATTTTATGGACTGGGGCGCAAGTATCAGTGACTGACCACCCATAATCTGCCAGGCTATATTGACAAAGACAGCTACCAGAGCTAGGATTGGTTATCACAGTACCGCCAGCAGAATCAATGCTAGGGAGGCAAAACTATGGCTCTTCTAAGTCTGCTAAAGCACAGAAAAAGCGTCAGGGATTTCCTGGACAGACCCGTTGAGCGCGAAAAGATAATGATGTGTCTCCAGGCGGCAAGGATAGCCCCCTCCGCATCCAACTCGCAGCCATGGAAATTCATAGTCGTCGATGACAGGCAGTTAAAGGATAAGCTGTGTAAAGCTGCTTTCAGCGGTATATATTCGTTCAACTCCTTCTGCAAGACGGCACCGGTTATAGTCGTAATCGTCTCCGAGAAGTCCAAGTTCCTGGCCCGGGTCGGCGGCATGTTCCGGGGCACACAGTACTACCTCATAGATATAGGTATAGCCGGTGAACACCTTGTCCTCCAGGCTGAGGACCTGGGCCTCGGGACTTGCTGGATGGGCTGGTTTGACGAAGGGGCAGTAAAATCGATACTGGATGTCCCCGAAGAGAAGAAGATTGATGTCCTGATAGCACTGGGCTATTACGACCGGCAAACGGTAAGTCCGGAACATGACAGGGAGCCGATGGACAAAGTCGCCTCCTTTAACTCCTATTGAGCCCTGCGATTCGAGCAGTGCTGGGGCCAGCCACAGAGCGCCGCGCATGCACACGGCCATCGACGCCCGCACCACGTAGTCAGGCCGCCCGAGGCGTTTTCCGCGCGGGCCGGGTTGGAATAGTTCACGGTTCTCCTTAGCTATGCTCCCGGGAGTCTGGTCAGACGTACGGGGGCGTTTTTTTATTTACTTTTTCTTATACATTAAGCAGATAGATTGATAGTTTGCTTTTCTGGCCATTCCCAAACTCCATCCTCTCTTCTTTTGGCCCATCGTATTTTCCCTAGGGTAAAGTTAATTCGACGACCTGGTTTCCTGTTATCATCAAATTGAAAGCCTCCTTGCCTTAAGCATTGCTCGATTTGTCGTAGGTTCATCCCTGGCTTTCCTTTAAGGAGATCCTTTAATGCTACAGAAAGGGGCATATCCCTAAACATATCCCCAGTGATAGTAGGCAATGGAGTGACCTTTTTAAGCCGACCGGTTCGTGTTCGCTCTGCTTCCTCTAGAAGTTTGACTCGTTCAGTACATCGCTCAAGTTGGCTAATTTTCTCATCCAAAGACTGTTTTTCTTTATTAAGCTTACTAAGTTCACTTTCGTATTCGCTTAGTTGCTCTTGGAGCACCGTTAAAAAGTTATCTTTCTCCATAGTTCCCTCCTTCCTATTTCTAACAACCGAGCTTGACAAACTGTCCCCCTTTCCTTATCCTATGAATAGGGGCTGACTAGATGGGGCTGCCGAGATTCGAACTCGGTAACGGATTGCTTGCCAGGCACCATTCCAACCTTGGTCAGCCCCATACTTTAATCTTACACCATTTATAAGTCCCTTGTCAAATCGACCGACCTGCCACAATTGTAAGTTCGACTTAAGAATTTGTCAGCAGTTCCTTTGCAGACAAATTAGCAACAATTTGGCTTGGGGTAAAAGTTTTTGTGAAATCTGCGTTACTATGGGGGGTTATCTTTCGGAAGAGTTTCGCATATCTCTGTAGCACAGAAGAAGCATTTTGCAACAAGCTAATTATTGTATTTGGTATCTCTATATGTTAGATTTACCTATAATTAAGGAGTATGAATGTGTGGCAAAAGTTTATTGCAAATTTACTGAAGGCAAGCTATGAAAGCATTGATAAGGCACCTAGCAATAAGCAGATTTTGGACAAATTGCGAAGCATGGAGGATCAACTCGAACGCCAAGAGAGGAAAGCACTGTACCGCTATCGAGTGAGCATAGGTATAGTTTTTATAGGCTTAAGTTTTGGGGCAAGTATGGCGTCAATAGGAGGTGATTGGCTTATCTGGGTGCTAGTTCTTGGTGGGCTCAGCATAATAGGTTGGTCTGCAGCAGAATATATTCAAGATATTCATAAGAAGCCTACCCTTGTTGGAATTATCATTACAATCATTGGAATAGTAATATCGGCCATCCAATTATGTTACAAAAGCAATATATCGCCTTTAGTATTTTTTCTTGGCGTTTTGTTTATACTAATCGGATACCTAGTCTTAATCATAGCTTCCAGGCCATTAAAGAATGAATAGATAAAAATGGCTTGAAAACGAATTGACAGATTTGCAGATTCTTACACGGAACTCTACCGAATTGTTACTTTTGTGATGCTGGCTCCCCCTGGTTGACTTATTCCGCAACCATATGATCGAGTTTAATTTTGATTTATCTCAACTGGAAAGTCTATCCCAAGTGTTGAAATTAACCCCAGAGACTGCTGTTGCTAAATGGACTACCCTGTAATTTTGAACCACAATTGACACCCACTACTGCGGGGGATACAATTTCATTGTAACCACTATAAGCTATTTCTCCTGATAATTTTAATCTGGTGGAAGGGATAGGAAAATGAGCAATTATAAAACTCTAGTAAGTATACTTGATCAAATAAGGAAAGAAGCTCCTCCTCAATACAAGACTTATTACCCATTAGAATCTGAAATAGAGAAACTTAACCAGGCAAGATCGAGAGCATTTGTTCATTTCTATTTAAAAGTTAAGTTTGGTTTACTTGATTTCATCGAGAGAGAGAGGTATTTAGTAGATGGTACTGATGATGGGGGAATTGATGGATACTACATTGATAAAGAAAACAAAAAGATTTACCTATTGCAGTCCAAATTTAGGACTAGTGAAGTCGGTTTTCAAGAAAAAGAAATTCTATTCAAAGAATTTTTGAAAATTGATGCCGACAGAATAGTTAAAGGTGAGACTTGTTATGAGGATGGTAAAAAATATAATAGCAAGATACAAAATATGATAAAGCAAATACAAAGTATTCCAGATATAGCCTTATATGACTACCAGATAATCATATTGGCAAACCTAAAGGATGTGACGGAATCTCAACTGAAGAAATTAGTTGGTGGGTTACCTGCTGAGATAGTCAATTTTGAGCGATGTTACAAGGAATTAGTTTTTCCTGTAGTTTCAGGCACTTATTTCAGTGCGACTGATGTTTATGTCTATCTGAATTTAACTACAAAGAGCTTAGGATCAAAAATTCGTTATATTGTTGAGACGGAGTTTAGAGATTGCGAAATCACGGTTGTATTTGTCCCAACAATAGAGATAGCAAGAGTTATGAATAAATATAAGAACTCCATTTTGACGTACAATCCTAGAAGTTATCTGGATCTATCAGCAAATCCAGTCAATACCCAAATAGCCAAAACTATACGTGAAATAAATACGAATGAATTTGCTCTATTTAATAATGGAATTACGGTCCTTTCAGACCAAACACAATTAACAGAGCAAACTGGTCAGAGAAATGTTGCACAATTAAAGCTAACAAATCCACAGATAATCAATGGTGGACAAACTGCTTATACCTTGAGCAAAATTTTTCAAGATGAACTGAGTAGTGAAGATCCTGAGAAGTATTTTCAAGATAAAGAAGTTCTATTGAAGGTGATTACTTTCCTTGATGGTAATGGGCTTGAAGACGTACCTAAGAAACTACGATTGATAGAGTCAATATCTAAAGCAACTAACGAACAAACCGCCGTAACTGAGGCAGATAGAAGATCAAACGATAAAGTGCAAATCGAAATTCAGAGAGGGATCTTTGATGAATTCGGTCATTTTTATGAAAGGAAGAGGGGAGAGTTCTGGAACGGTCGCAAAGATGGATATATAAATCAGCAAGACATTATAAAACGTGACCTATTTCTCAGAATATGCGTTGCGTGTAACGGTATGCCTTCTCAAGCAAGAAGAAATAGTGAGAGAGTGTTATTCAGCCAAGAGAAGTTTTATTCGACACTTGATGACCGGGATAGACTACGAGAGTATTACTTCGGTTTTATTTGTTATGATGTCTTAAATGACATACAGCGGCAATTTGATAGAGTGCCTCGTAATAGATTTGGAATTATCAACTACGGCAACGCATTAAGATATGGGAAATTAGCTGTTGTTGCTACCAGTTGTAAGAATTTCAATAGCGAAATTAATAATGAAGATCTCAGGGAAAAGGCAAAGGAAGCCGTAAATGAATACTTGGATAAGTGGCTAGATTATGAGAGACATATTGCTTCTCTGGGTCATAATGAGGATTACTTCACAGAGTATATGGATGAAAAAACGGGGCAAGTCACCTTTGAAGTAAATTATGATAATTATTACAAGGGCAGAACTCTAAATAGTGATTTGAAGGCATATTTCAGAATCTGATTTGGTTAGTTAAATAAGGGTATATCAAACATGGTTTGGATAAACTGGGGAATCTTCACAGACAGATGGCTTCAAAGAGCCAAAAGAGGGCGAGTCTTTATTGATGATGGTGACCGCTTCATCTCGCTTTGGATAGCTTTCAACGGTTGGATGCGTGGCAAATTCGGTGAATTACTGAGAGCTACTATAACAAAAAGCGTGAAGAGTTCAGGGCAAAACAGAAGGATATATCCGATAAGACTAACAGGCTTGGCTTTGCTGACGAAGAGTATTACCTGACTTCTGAATATCTATTACAGCTTGCTAATCGTGCCTATGACCTGTTTATGAGTTCTGAAGCAGTAGAAAAACGACAACTTTTGAAACTGACACTTCAGAACTTAAAATTAGAGGGTAAAAAGGTTGAATTTGAACTCGTAAAGCCGTTTGATAAGGTCTTTGCCTGCTCAAGTAGTCAAACTTGGCTCCGCGGGTAGGATTCGAACCTACGACCAAGCGGTTAACAGCCGCCCGCTC
>CAZKGS010000172.1:0-5250 GCA_964552105.1 uncultured Syntrophaceae bacterium | reverse complement strand
TCGGCGCTGTATGTCCAGATCCTGTGATTATCGAGATCCAGGTGGAGTACATAATTTACCTGGTTGCGCACCGCGTCGCTCCGCAGCTCCCTTGCCGTATTGGTCAAATAAATTACCGTTGATTTCAACCCGTCAGTGAGCATGGTGTTACGCACCCGGGGAACGGTAATAAGAAGCATCAGCCCGATTAGAAACACGACAACGGTCAGTTCAATAAGGGTAAAACCCCTGTCATTCAATTTCCCAGCTGTTGATATCTTTGTTTTTCTTTTCTCCACCCTGCTCTCCATCTGAGCCGTAGGAAATGATATCATAATCCCCACTCGTTCCAGGAGAAAGATAGACATAATCATTACCCCATGGATCCTTGGGCACCTTTCCCTTTTCCAGATAACCCCCCTCTCTCCATTTGCGGGGAAGGTTTCCCACTGTTGGAGCTTCGACCAGTGCCTGTAACCCCTGTTCGGTAGAGGGGTAGCTTCCGTTATCCAGCTTGTAGAGCTTCAGGGCCGTTTCCAGACTTTCAATCTGTATCCGGGCTTTTGCCTGCCTTGCCTCTTCAGGGCGACTCATTATTCTTGGAACAATCAGTCCCGCAAGAATACCCAGAATAACAATTACCACCATAAGTTCAATCAGGGTGAAACCACGGTTATCAAGATTTCTTTTCATATTTATCTCCTGTTTAATTAAGAATTCAAAATTCAAAATTAATCTGCTACCTTATTAGTTGATTCATCTCAAAAATCGGCAGCAATATTGAAATAACAATAAAGCCGACAAACAAGCCCATTACAAGAATCATGACAGGTTCCAGCATGGATGTCATGGCCATTATATTCGATTCCACTTCATTCTCATAGCTGTCTGCGACCTTGGAAAGCATGGCCTCCAGCGTTCCGCTCTGTTCGCCGACTGAGATCATCTGGATCGTCATCGGGGGGAAAAGACTGCTTTTTGAAAGGGTTCCCGACAAACTCTGTCCCTCTTCAACCTCTTTGCCTGCTTCCTGAATTACATCTGCAATTAACCGGTTATTGACAACATTTTTTACTATAGAGAGGGCAGTCAGAAGGGGGACACCGCTTTGCAATAATGTGCCGAGGGTGCGACTGAAGCGCGCCACAGCCATCTTGTGAAGCAAGGGACCGGAAAGGGGCATTTTAAGTTTGATCTTGTCCCAGATGTATTGCCCTCTCAGCGTTTTTGTAAAGGCATATCTGAGTCCGAAGAAAACGGCGATGATGAAAAAGACAATAATCAGCCAGAAAGATTTGAGAAAATTGCTTACGGATATCAGGAAAACTGTTATGCCGGGCAGAGTTTGGTGCATTTCATTAAAGATACCGGTAATTTTCGGGACAATAAAGGTTGTCAGGAAAAAAAGAACGGCACTTCCGATGAGAAACATGAATATTGGATAGGCAAGAGCGGCGTTTATTTTTCCTTTCAATATCTGCTGGCGTTCATTGAAATCTGCCAGTCTTTCAAGAATGATATCAAGTGTCCCCGAGGCTTCACCGGCTCGTACCATATTTACATAAAAGGGTGCAAATATCTTTGGATAATAGGAAATACTCTGGGCCAGACTGTTTCCTTCGTTTACCTGTTCCTTGATCTGGGCCAGCGTTTTTTTCAGTTGAGAATTTGCAGTCTGAGAAACCAGAGCAGTAAGTGAAGAAATCAGGGGAAGTCCTCCGCTGAGGAGAGTCGCCAGCTGTCTCGTCATGGCAGAAGTTTCACGAAGGCTGACTCTTTTGAATAAAATGGATACTGATTTTTTGGTCGAGGCCTCTTCTTTTTCTTTTGCCGATGTTTCCTTGAGTTCAATGGGGAAAATATCCGTTTCCCTTAATTTCTGTCTGGCTGCAAGGATACTGTCGGCATTAATTATGCCTTTTAGCTTGTTTCCCTTAACGTTAAGGGCTCTGTATTCATAAACGGGCATGATCAAAAAGGAGGTGTTCTTGTTGAGTGAAGGTTAAGTTCCTTTACTATAACAGAGTTAATAATGTTTTTTCTAACATATTGAGGAGCCTATTTCAATATGAGATAATTCTTTATTATTTCTTTACACTTGACTTACAGCCGTCCATTTCTCTATACTTTTCGCCATCTCAATAAGGTTTTTATGGCAAATGAAATCTGTAGTTTTCTTTAACTCAATAAACATACCGGTACCCAGAAGGGAAATATTTAGACGCCTGGGATATCGAAAAGGCATAACCCGGGTAGGGAAGGGCCAGAAAGAGGTAATTGAAGGCTATATCGAATACGCCCTTTCCCTCATTCATTTGAGAGGAGCCGGCAGGAGGATTTCCATAAAGGAGAAAAGTTTCTCAAATATTGTACTTTCAAATGGTGTTGTCTTTGAGAGCAAGGGTCTTTCGAAGATGATCGGAGATTGTGAAGAAATTATTATTATGGGCGCGACAGCGGGGGATGATGTCATTGAGTCAATCAGGGAAGATACGGAGGCAGATCAATTAACTCGTGGTGTTGTTCTCGATGCGGTAGCCAGTGAAATGGTCGATGCGTCACTTGACTGGATTGTCGATTATTTTAATCGTGAGCTTCGAAGAGAAAATAAACGGCTGACAAAAAGTCGTTTTTCCGCCGGTTATGGCGATTTTATCCTTGAGAATCAGAAGAAGATCCATGATGTTCTTGAGTTTGAGCGTATTGGAGTTAAAATCAATGAAAACTATATCCTGATGCCGGAAAAATCAGTGACGGCAGTAGCTGGAATTCAAAGTCAATATTCAGATGCGAAAAGGGAGTCGGAAAGTGAATAAAAAAATCAGTATTAAGAATCTTTTAAAAAGAAGAATCCTTGTTCTTGATGGCGCAACGGGAACAGAACTCCAAAAGCGGGGTATGCCGTCAGGGGTGTGCCCGGAAATTTGGTGCCTTAAAAATTCCCATGTCATCGAGGGGATTCACTCTGACTATCAAAAATCCGGTGCTGATGTGGTCTACACTTGTACTTTCGGTGCAAATCGTATCAAGCTCGGCCAGTATGGTGTTTCCAATGTTGTGGAAATGAACAGGGAGCTTGCCCTTATAGCGAGACATGCCATAGAAAAACGGGGCTTGGTGGCCGGTGATATCGGCCCCATGGGTCATTTTGTTAAACCATTTGGAGATCTGGATTTCGAGGAAGCTGTAGACATTTTCAAGGAACAGGTAAGGGGTCTCATTGAAGGAGGGGTTGATCTTTTTATTATAGAAACGATGATGGATATCCAGGAGGCCCGGGCGGCTCTGGTTGCCGTAAAAGAGACAACAGACATGTTTACAATGGTAACGATGACCTATGAAAAAGATGGCCGCACGCTTAACGGGACAGATCCGGTAACGGCTTTAATTACACTTCAGAGCCTCGGTGCGGATGCGGTTGGTTGTAACTGTTCTACGGGACCGGCAGAAATGATTCAATTGATTGCTGCCATGAAGCCGTATGCCACGGTTCCACTGGTGGCAAAACCCAATGCCGGTATGCCTGAACTTGTTGGTGACAGGACAGTTTTCAATATGCAGCCTGAAGAATTTGCTGCGTATGGGAAAGAATTCATTTCCAGAGGTGTTAATATTTTAGGAGGTTGCTGCGGGACAGCTCCAGGTCATATCCGGGAATTGAAAGAAGAAACCACAGGCCGGAAACCGGTTACGCCGGTTCGAAAATCTGTCAGCGCCGTAAGTTCTTCAAGGAAGACGGTTGTTTTTGAACAAGATAAACATCTTCTCATTATCGGAGAAGGGATTAACCCGACAGGGAAAAAGAAACTTCAAGAAGAACTCTTTGAAGGAAAAATGGCTCTTGTTCGGCAGATAGCCAGGGAGCAGGAGAAAAAGGGTGCAGACCTTCTCGACGTCAATGTGGGAGTTCCGGGAATTGATGAGCAAAAAACTATGGAAGGGGTGATAAACCTGCTTTCAACAGTGAGTAATCTTCCCCTGGTGATCGATTCATCAAACATAAAAGTTATAGAGGCGGCCCTTCGTTTGTACCCCGGTCGCGCTTTGATTAATTCTATTACAGGTGAAAAGGGAAAGCTCAATAAACTTCTTCCCCTTGCAGCCAGATATGGCGCAATGTTAATACTTTTACCCTTGGATGACGGGGGAGTGCCCGAGACAGCAAAAGAGAGAAAAGAAATCATAAAAGATATATTTAAAGAAGCTAAAAAATATGAGTTTACAAAAGATGATATTATCGTTGACGGCCTGGTTATGGCCGTATCCTCAAGTCCTCAGGCTCCCATGGAAACAATTAAGACAGTTGAGTGGTGTTCCCGTAATTTCAAGTGCCGAACACTTTTGGGGCTTACCAATGTTTCTTTTGGAATGCCCGAGCGCAAATGGCTGAATGCAGCGTATCTTGCAATGGCAACAGGAAGAGGATTGACCGTGGCCATTGCAAATCCTGAAGTGGAAGAGTTGATGGATGTTAAGGCCGCTACTGATGTGTTGGGCAATAGAGACGAAGATGCTGCCGTTTATCTGGCCCGTTTCACAAAAACAGTATTAAAGGAAGAAAAAGGGGTATTACAAAAGGCCATTTCTCCTGCCGAGAAAGTTTTTCGTGATGTTTTGGAAGGAAACAGGGAAGAAATAGAATCGGTTCTGTCAGAGGCCCTTCGTGAAGGTGCATCTCCTGCGAAGCTTGTTCATGAAGTTATGATTCCCGCTATTACCGAGGTGGGAGAGTTATTTGACAAAAAAGAATATTTTCTTCCCCAGCTTATTGCCAGCGCCGAGACGATGAAAAAAGGTCTTGCTTATCTTGATCCCTATCTCAGGGATGATAAATCGGTACAGGAGCAGAAAGGATGTGTTGTTATTGCCACCGTAAAAGGGGATATCCACGACATAGGAAAAAACATAGTGGCCCTTATGTTAAGCAATCATGGGTTTGATATCATTGATCTGGGTAAAGATGTGCCGGCTGAAAGAATAGTAGAAGAAGTGAAACGGTCCGGGTCTGAGATTGTTGCCCTTTCTGCTCTTATGACGACAACCATGGTCAACATGAAACAGATCGTCGATGCAGTAAGGAACGAAGGACTGAAATGCAGTTTTATGGCAGGTGGAGCAGTAGTAACAAAGTCCTACGCTAACTCAATTGGAGCCCATTACGCAAAGGATGGTGTGGAAGCTGTTCGTGTTGCCGAAAACATTTTAGGGTCTGCCATAAAATGAGACCTTTGCATAACGTCCCCTTTTGCCCAATTTCTGCGTCAGGCTCAA
>CAZKGS010000171.1:0-5253 GCA_964552105.1 uncultured Syntrophaceae bacterium | reverse complement strand
AATTATGTACAAATGCTAAAAGGTCTTTATAAGATATGGCATATACTTCATTCCCACCTATCCCAATGCTTCCAAGGTTTGCGGTTTCGTCCCCCTCGACAATGCAGTACAGATATCTTGCCGTTGTTTGTCTAACGTCCTGAGTCCAACGTCCAATGTCCGGGGTCTGGGGTTCAGCAGCCAAAGCCTGAAGCTCCGGACTTGATGGCGGGTTTATGTCTTGATCATGCATCCGGTCATCTTTATTGGCGCGTGTGTTTTTAGATGATGGGGTTGTCTCTTCCACAGAGGGCATTTTTTGCAATATTCCCTGAATTTCTTCAGCAATCGACTCTCGAATTGCCAATCTGAGTTCAGGAAGGAGAGAATTTTTTACGATATCCCTTATCGTTTCCTCGCTTTCAGTAAGAACATTTCTTACTTCTTCTTTCACAAGTTTTTCGATAATGTCTTTCATAGCATCACTTCAGTGGTCAGTGATTAGTGGCCAGTGGTTAGTGGTTTTTACTGTCCACTGTTCACTGACGTCTGTTCACTGTCCACTGCTTCCTCCCATTCTTCAGGATTAATTATTTTATTTAATACATCATCCACAATATCATCCAGACCGTCTCTAACGGATTTTACAGACTCCGTAATCCCCTGTTCCTTTTTCATTTCCTCAATGGCACCATCGAGATCCATTAGAGTCCGTCCTAACCTGTCAATTTCTTCTTCCGTCAGACTTCCCCCGTCCATCCTTTTCATGGCCTGAAGCCTGAGAGCATCCTTGATAATCTCGACAAGGGCTACGACAAGCCCAAGGACTCCGTGTTTCAGGTTTTTTTCATCAATATCAATCGGCATATTTCAACTTTTGGTGGTCGTGGTCAGTGATTAGTTGTCAGAAGTTGCTGCTTGCTGAATATGGGCAGGGGGCATAAACAATCCATCCACCGGCCATTATTCGCTGTTCACTGTTTGAACGAGAGGCTTTGCCTTGGCGCTTATCCACCCGCACCATGGACAGCCGGTTGTAATAAGACCCTCAATGGGGACTCTCTTATCGCATTGAGGACAGTTTTCTTTCGCTACCATCGCATCTTCCCAGGCAGGTGTTTCCAGATTGGTTCCCGATGGAAATTCCAGCCCATATTTTGCCGCCGTCTCGAAGGATGCAAGGGTAGCCCGTATCTTGATGCCAAGCAGTTCAACCCCCGCCACAGATACGGCAATATCCGCGTTAATCACCAGTCCCTTATCCAGTACCCTGTCAATTACGTCTGCTAAACCGGTACCATTACTAGTTCGAGATGGTTCTATGGTCATTTATTATTCTCCTTTTTCTCCAGAATAACTTCCAGGAATCCGCTGTTGTATAATCGTCCAATTATGTTTTCAGACGGGTGGGGCAATTTGATGTTTTTGTGATATTTTTTGTCTTTTCCGCTGGCGAATATGACTAAAACATCTTTGTTTAAATAAACCTTGATGTTCTCTTCATCAATTCCCGGCAACTCCGCTATCATGCGAATCTTTCTTTCTCCCTCAAATATGTCAACATGAAAATCGCTTTTATCCTTACTCGTTTGCCTGTACCCTGCCATAAAAGTTTTATCCTGCACTCTTAACCTTTGAACATTAATTATTTCCATTACAGTTCACCTGTTTTTTGATCTCCTTGCAAAATCTTTTCCCCTTGTGCTGTAATTTCATATTGTCTCGGGGCAATTGCCATTAAAAGACCGTTTTCCACCAGAGACCGCATCATCATACTTACATATGCCGGAGACATACCGGTACAGTTGCTTACATTGACAGGTTTCTTTCGTAGTTTGGACTCGTAATAGACCCCCAGCACCTCTCTCTCGCTGGCAGTTGGGCTTTTCCTCCGTCTTGCCGGACGTTCCTGAACCCGTTTTTTCTGCTCCATTTGAAACCTTGCCTGGCGGTGGAAGTTTTCCTTTGGAGGCATAGCCTTCCCGGGACTGGAACCTGGCTTTGTCACCACGCCTTTGCCCCGGCATTTCAAGCACGGAAGCTTGTTGCCAGACTCTCTCCCTGTCCCCCGGCAGCGCGTACAGCCTTCTAACGGTTCTGTAACGCTCACAAAGCCCGTGCCTCGACAGACGGTACAGGTAATATTGCTTCGTGGCTTCTCTTCGCCTCTCCCCTTACAGTAAGCACAAACAACCGCTGGCGGATTCACAGAGATTTTCCCTGTCCCCCTGCATACAGGACATACGGTTCCTTTCGGTTTTTCTCCCTTTCCTTTGCAAAAACCGCACACATACTTTGTTTCCGTAAGCAACTTTCCAACACGTATTCCACCCACACCTTTTGAAAAGTGTTTCCCCGAACGATCAACCTTTGCGGTGGACCAGATCAATTCTTCCTGCCCGGGCTTACAGAAAGACATGGCAACCTTGTTGCCGTTTCGCGAATTCGACATGACCCCCCATCCCGACCGTTCCTGATGTAGTCTTTTAAATGAAATACCTTTATCCGTTTTTCCTGTTTCAATGCCGGATGTTTTACCCAGTGCTCTTTTTCCCTTAAGGGTAATTTTGAAGCGGCCCGACCTTTTCAAATCTACATAATCCTGTCGAGCCAGGTTCATGCAAAGAAGTCTTGCGTATCCCGTATCTATACCCAGCTTTCGACTTACGATATGGCTGGTGGTGTCTCCACCAGCTTCATGAATTATTTGTAAAGCCTTTTTTTCGCTACCGCTCGCCATAATTATCTCCTGTATCGTCAGTGACTGAAGCGGAACAATCTCCTACTAATCCGCGACTATCTTTTTCCAGTCTTTTCCATTTTTTCTTTTCATATATTGATTTTTTTCACAGGCCCGGAGTTGTCTTCGGGGCTAACCTGTTGATCTTCCAGCTGATCATCCATCATTGCACCACACGAATGTTTTAAAGGAGAACCTCTCCCCGTGGAGTACCTGACCAGTGAACGGCGGGTTTTCTTTTCGTACTCATCCCAGTCCATAGCCGTGGAATATCTGACCCTTGTTTTCCTGCCGGTGGAATATTTCATGTATTCTCTTCACTAATAACCTAATGTCATCGTTTTCCATCTTTTCTGCTTTTTCAGTCCCATCTTCTCCTGGAGGGTTGTCAATCCGGCCGGCCCTTTGTTTCTGATTGCCAGCCATGGCGCATTTGTGGGTCCAGCCAGTTTGAACTCAAGTAACAGGCCGGGTTCAAAACCGGATTCGGACATCACTTTATCATCCAGGATGATTCGCCCCTCCTCATCTATCCGGCACGGGCATTGATAGAAAACAGTCTGGAGCGCAGTAAACCTGGGGTCCCGATCCGTTTTGTGAATAACAAGGTAGGGGTTGCGATTGCTCCCGGTTATACGAACCACTTCCATCCCCGCCATTGAATCCGGTTTTAACCCCATCTGGAGCATAAAGTTCCCCCCCAGGGCAATCCTTCCTTCTTCATCCACCTGTCCAAAACTTCTCAGAAGGGTCATTCTGACTGACCTCTGATCTCTTCGAGTTTTCGGTCTATTTCTCCCGCTTGATTTTCAAATTCTTCCTCTGTTATTTCTCCCATTTCCAGACGCATCTCCAGGCTCAGGCGTTCGTCTTTTAATCTCAGTTCCATATCCTGCTCATCTGAAGCCTGTTGATCAAGGGACTCCGCGATCCATGCGATTCCCTTTGCCGGGAAGAATGGCAACGTCGCCGGCAGCGTTAGAAACCATGCCATGAAATGCAAGAACCCTATTTCAACCGGTTCTCTGGTCTGCCTCCTTGATGTATCTCTGTGTTCTGTCCAAGCCTGTTTAACGCCGAATCTTCTGCTCAGCGTTCGCGGGGACATCGCACTCACGAGAGGTATATACTGGCTGACCGGCGGAACATATCTGCTGACATTGGGTATCATCTGAATATCTCCTCAAAAAAGAGTGTTCAGGAGTTAGTGGTCAGTGGTTTGCCTTTTCCGCAACGAACAATAAACAACAGACAATTGACTTTCATCTTTTGTTTATTTTATTCTTCGGCATCCTCCGTATCGATGCGCTTGCGCATTCTGATACGCTTGAATTCCAGCATATTTCCGTCAGGATCCAGTTTCGTCTCGTATGTGGCAAGAATATCCATGCTGTCCGGAATCGAGCGTTTCTCGATAACCTCCATGATTATCAACCAGCCGTCGCCCTCTTTTTCCGCTGCTACGGTAGAAGAGATTTCCAGTCCTGTTAGATTATTTAACTCCGACCGCGCTTTTTGAATTACTCCCGACATACTTAAAGCCATTTTCATTTACCTCCTTTATGTGAAAGTTGTTACTTGTCAGTGGTCAGTAGTTTTTATTGCTCACTGTCCACTGTGCTTGCCCTATTTTTCGGAAATTCTTTTCCCGCAGTTGGGACAAAATTTATAACCGTGGATATGGCGCCAGGTCTGTCCACAATCAGGACATTCAAGGGTCAACCTCTGGCCGCACTCAGGACAACTCTTCAGACCCCCGGAAGTTATCTCTCCACATCTGGAGCACCTGAACGCGCCTCTTCTTCTTATCTCCGGCATATCTACATCTCCTCTTTCATTTTTCTGATGGCTTCTAATCGTTCCATCAATTTTGTTTCTTCCTTCTCATACGTTTCGTCGTCTATTTCTTCCATTTCGTACCGCATTTGAAGGTGCAACAGATCTTCATGAATCCTGGATTCGTCGGTCATCTCCTCATAGGCAGATTCTCTGAGCTTCTTCCCGAGCCATACGGTCAACTTGAGCGGGGAAAGCAATATGTCATCTAATATGAAAGCCATCCACTACTCACCATTTCACCACAATCTCCACGAAATTGCATGGCGGCACCGGTCCCACATATTTGAATTTCATCTTGCCGTCATACTCTGCCGTAATTTTATCCACCATTTCGTCAAATACCTTTTCGCTGTCTTTCCGAATCAGAAAGGCGCTATTGGTAATCATCTGATCACCGAAAACATCGTTTCTCTTATGCTCCACCCAGAACCCTTTCAATAAATCGAGAATCGCTTTTTCTTCCTGCATCTTCTTTGCTTCCAGGGCTTTTTTCACCATATCGCCCAACCTGACCTGATCACGCTGCGGCCTTACCTTCTTTGACATGAGGTGATCCCTCAACATCCTGATATCCCTGTTTTCGTCTACGATTTCCAGGAAGGTACTTTCCTTACTTGTCCATAGAACCTTGATGCCGAGTTCCATCTTGTCTTCCATATATGTTAAAAGTTCTTTAAGCTCGTCATATCTGCCCT
>CAZKGS010000170.1:0-5254 GCA_964552105.1 uncultured Syntrophaceae bacterium | reverse complement strand
TTTTTTGTCGGGAAATCGGGATCACTTGTCAGGTTAACACCCAGACGCCGGAGACCCGCTTCATCACCCGGTGTGGGTATATGGGTCATATGCACCTCACAACCATGAAGTTCTTTCAACTGTTCCATGGCCAGTTGTGCCGCCGAATTTGTCGTCGCACTGACACTCAAGGCAATAAGAGCCTCATCCAGATCCATGCTGATGGTTTTCTCGTGAAGCATCTCCACCTTGAGGTTGCCAATAGAATCTGTAATGTGGGGCGGCAGGAGTTTTATCTTGGGAGGTATCCCCGCCAGATGCTTTATGGCATGTAAAACAAGAGCGGATGCAGCGTGCATGAGGGGTGAATTCTCTCCCGTAACCATAGCGCCGTCCCTCAATTCTATTGCCGCGCCGCAATATATACCTTCATTACCTTTCTCTTTTTCCTGAGCCTCGGCGGCTGCTTCTCGTGCCAACCTAACCACGCTTCTGTACCCAGGCTCAAGATTAAAATCCTTCATAAAAAGTTCTACTCTCTGTACGGTTTCTCCATCAGTAAAGCCCATTGCATACTCACACCGGTAACGAAAATAACGTCTGATTATTTCCTGTTTGGCAGCCTCCCTCGTGATTTCATCATCTATGATAGCAAACCCGCAGCGATTCACACCCATATCGGTCGGAGATTTGTAGAATGACTCACCCCCCGTTATTTTTTCCAGTATTCTTTTGAGAAGGGGAAATGAGTCGACGTCACGGTTATAGTTCACTGCTTTCTTGTCATATGCCTCCAGGTGAAATGGATCAATCAGATTAAAATCCCGGATATCGGCGGTTGCCGCTTCATACGCAACGTTGACGGGATGTTTTAGAGGCAGATTCCAGATGGGAAACGTTTCAAACTTTGCATACCCCGACCTTATTCCCCTCCTGTAATCGTGATATACCTGAGAAAGGCACGTGGCCAATTTCCCACTGCCGGGACCGGGTCCCGTAACGATAACAAGGGGCTTTTCCGTTTCAATATAATCATTTGCACCGTATCCCTCATCACTTACAATCAGGTCCACATCCGTGGGATATCCCTTTGTATAACGGTGAGTGTAAACCTTGATACTCCGTCTTTCCAGTTTGTTTTTGAAGGCCATTGCAGACGGCTGGTTATCAAAACGCGTTATAACAACACCCAGAACATCGATATCCCAATCCCGCAAATCGTCGATCAGCTTGAGAGCATCGGAATCGTAGGTAATGCCAAAATCCGCCCGTATTTTTTTTCTTTCAATATCACCGGCATAGATGCAAAGCAGAATGTCCGCTTCATCCTTTAACCCCTTGAGAAGTCTCATCTTTACGTTGGGTTCATAACCGGGCAATACTCGCGCAGCATGAAAATCAAAAAGAAGTTTCCCGCCAAACTCGAGGTACAACTTATTTTCAAATCTATTGACTTTCTCTAAAATAGCTTCAGTCTGTTCTCCTATATACTTTTCATTATCAAAACCCGTCCCGTTTATCACAAGAATATTCCCTTCCTATCCCTTTTTGATCAAACTTCTATCCAGCGGAACTCCTTCCCACGCAGATGCCATAACCATCAACATATCATCATAATCTAAATCTTCCGGGTTATAAAATACTGCTCCATCACTCAGTGCTTTCCTGGCAATATCCGGCAACTTTTCCCTGGGAACCATTTGCTTGCCTTGCCTGTTAACAACCTCTCTAAAAAAACGGGCATGCGCGCCTCCAGAGGTGTCATGTAGATCCTGATTCATCTGACGGATGTGATCTATAACTCTTTCTGCTCTTAAATGTTTAGGGGTTCCGGCATACGCCTCCGCACCTGCCAGAGGTAAGAGTAATTCGGCTGTAAGATGTCCGTTTTTGTGCATGTTATACTCCAAACCATAGGGTAATAAAATAGACATACAAGTCCCATGAGGAACACCGCAGACGGAACCTACCGAATGCCCCAGATTATAAACCATACCCACCATGGAATTAGAAAAAGCCATACCGGCCAGTGTGGCAGCGTTGGCCAGAGCCAGACGGCCATCTTTATCAGAAGGATTTTTCATTACCTTTAACAGATTTTCGCTGATCAGACTAATCGCCGCAATAGTACTGGTGTCACTCAAGGGATTCTTGCCCAGGCAGGTATATGCTTCGACCGCGTGAGCCATGGCATCCATAGCAGTCGATGCCGTGATGAATGGCGGTAGTGTAAGGGTCATTCGTGAATCCAGAATAGCAACATCAGGTAAAAGAAAATAACTCACAAAGGCCATCTTCATCTGTTTTTCATGATTCTTAACAACGGCAACCAGTGTCACCTCAGAACCGGTACCAGATGTGGTGGGTATCGCAACAAGAGGTTTCAACGGCCTCTTAAGGGCACCGGTTCCGCTAAACTTCATCAGATCGTCAGCATTCTCGGAAACGACAATATTTATCCCTTTGGCCGTATCCATGACTGACCCACCGCCGACAGCAATAAGAGAATCACAGCCATTTTCCCGGTATACCGCTGCCAAACGGTTCACGACTCGCAAATCTGAATCCTGTGGAACATCATCTGCTATAGCTCCGATGGAAACGCCATCTTTGATAGCATCGGTTACAATATCAACTAATCCGGCGCCGGACACCCCCCTATCCGTAACAATCAGAGGCTTTTTCGCATGCAAATCCGCCAATGCACCTGGAATTTTCTCCAACGCACCGTGGCCTGCTATCATTTTCACCCTCGAACAAAATTCATAATATCCAGGTAAATGCATGGGTTTGCTCCTTTTCAATTTATAGCAATCGGTTTGCCCTCCCAGGCATGCTCCAAAACTGTCAAATATCCATCAAAATCAAATTCCAGCGAGCCACAGGAAACAGCTTTTTCGGCAATATCCTGCAGCATATATCGGGGCACTTCCGCCTCTTCCAGTGTACGGGGAATTTCACCCCTGGTGGCATCATAAAGGTCGTGCTGCATTTCTGTTATCATATTTATTGCCACCCGGGCTCTCAGGTTTTCTGAGGTTTTCGCGTACTCGTCAAATCCTGCCAATGGCAATAATAAATCAGACGTATGGTATCCATTTTTATTACTGCCGTATTCCAAACCATAAGGGAGAAGAATACCCATGCATATGCCGTCAGAAAGATCAAACATGTCACCCAAAACCTCTCCGAGTGTATGAACTATATCCACAGTTGTGTTGGAAAGCGCACAACCGGCCATAGCAGCAGCGTTGGCAAGGGCCAGCCGACCTTCTTTGTCTTTGGGTTCCTCTATTACATTAACGAGATTCTCTGCGATGTATTGTATGGCAGCATACGCATACGTATCGGTCAGTGGGTTCTTTGCCGGGCAGGTATATGCTTCTGCTGAATGGGTAAGGGCAGCCATGGCTGTTGCCACCACTGTTTGCGAATCTTCGGCCTTGATCATGCGGGGATCAATTACGACAAGATCCGGCATCAGGAAATGGGAAGAAAATGTCAAATCTTCAATTTTGGCAAATCGAGACGTTTCATAGCCCGTTCCCGATAAGGTCGGGACCAAAATGAAAGGGCCCAAGGGATTAATGATCAGGTCATCTCCGGCTAACTCCTTGAGACCCTGAATATTGTATGAAACGGCAATATTCATTATTTTTGCGACATTTACTATGGGACCACCACCCAAAGCCATAATCGAATCATGCTCTTTGTTTCTATAGATATTTGAGATCTCTTCTATAAACTTAATATCGGGGACATCCGGAACAGCATCAAAGATTCCGACGGTGATTCCCGAATCTTTAAATGCGTTAACAATTTTTTTAACCGTTCCTTTACCTGCGACATCTTTACTGGTAACAATAAGTGGTTTTCTGGAGCTTAAAGCATCCAGATCAATCGGGATATGTTCCAGAGCCCTGTTGCCTGAATTGGTCTTAACGGGACAATAAAATTCATAATTATCCGGCAGAAACATAAATCACTCCTTTTTTTAATAACCCAGTATTGAGCGGAAATAAATACGGGCACGTCCAATATACTTATGGCGGAATGACCAGACGGGATATCTTTTGACTGCCAGTCTTGCAATCAGCCTGGGAAACAAATAAACCTCAACAATATCCAGCACACGCACAACGGCACATGCGTACGAGACTTCACCGTCAACAATCATACGATCCCGGGCAGTGGCAATAGCCGTGCTTTCCTGAAATGTAAACATCAATATGGCGGCCTCGAGATTTTTAATCTTCATCTTCAGGTCAATATTTTTACTTTCCGGTTTCCACCCCATGTACTTCACGCGTCCTTTTTTGTTCTTACCCACGATCATATGGGGACCGTTGGGCTCAACGCTAAGGGAAAACGTGAATTCTTCCGGCAATACTTCGAATTCCTCTTTTACGACCTTATCTACACGGGCTGCGGCCTGAATGGCCCTTCCAACAAACCACAACATGACAGCAACGTAGGCTCTTTTAAATGGTTTTCTTCCTGTCGC
Source organism: uncultured Syntrophaceae bacterium (assembly GCA_964552105.1). Classification (GTDB taxonomy): domain Bacteria; phylum Desulfobacterota; class Syntrophia; order Syntrophales; family UBA6807; genus CAZGAK01. Next base: position 771 of record CAZKGS010000170.1, on the reverse strand, counting down.
CACCTCTCTATAATCGGCCATTAGTCATCTCCTTTTTCACTGGATGCTCGATTATGAATACTTAATACTTGTCACTTGTCACTAAATGCCGGTTCAGGCACCACCATGGTAATCGCATCAACAGGACACTCCAGAGCGCAATAACCACACCCGATGCAAGCCCTTTCATTTTCCATATACGGATACCCGTGAAGGTCTTTTGGGTCTGAAACGGGAGATAAACCAAGACAATCTACAGGACAGGAATCAATACAAATCTCGCATGACATGCATTTCTTGTTATTAAACTGCGGTTTTTCCCATTCTGATTTTTTTATCCTCACACACAACGCGCCGGATTGATCATGTATTGCATCTACAGGACATATCCTCCCACAGACACCGCACTCAATGCACAGATCTTTTTCTATGATATGAATCTCTTCTTTTTCTCCCTGTATCGCATCTACGGGACACAGTCTCACACAAGCTCCGCAACCATTACATGCTTCTGTTATTGTATATGGCATTGCCTGCCTCCATGCCTTACGTGTTTAAATCCCGAGTCTCCTCATTGTTTCAGCAGTGGGTTTTCCCGTCTTTTCATCCCAGCCAAAATGTTGCCAGTAATCACTCATCATTTTTTCAAGATCCAAAGTTATATCCTGATTGGCACCCTCTTTCAATGGGGGTCTGCCGATAGCCCTGTCGCTTATCCTGTTATTCCTGGGTTCGATCCCGTGTTTGACGTTAAAGGCCTGCCTCAGAGTCTGAATCCGCTCACCGATTTCC
>CAZKGS010000169.1:1459-5255 GCA_964552105.1 uncultured Syntrophaceae bacterium | reverse complement strand
AAGTTAAGCATACGACAGGGAGGCGGAACCTCTTTACGGGGTTCTGCGTCCCGATGCAGAGAGTCTATCGAATGAAAGGAAGAAAGAGATGAATATAAGAAGTTTTGCGGAAGTCCTTGCCGACAGGCAGGGCGGAATAGAGATTAAACCAGGGAAATTACGTTCGAAGATGCTGACTCGTGACGAAGTTATGGAAATATTTGGAGAAGTGCCGGAATATACCGTTCGGTATGGACTTGTTATCTCTGTAACCTTACAAAAAAACGGAAATTATAAACTGACAGTTAGAGGGGAAAGAGATTAAGTGTGGTCTGTTATTTCACCGTTGTGAGCTTTGGTTTTTCTCTGTTGGGATGCCAGATGTATTTGGCGGCCTCCGATCGTTCATTTTCTGCGATTTTGGTAAATAGATAGTTGAAGATTTCTAATGTTTCATCGTCTATGTCCGGATCGTGCATCCACCGCTCTTTTTCGTACCCGCCTTCAATGACTTTTAGACTCATATTCGTCTCCCTTCCTATGTGTGTGAGATTGCACTAGAAAGAGGATAAAGTCAAGAAAAATAAGCAAATAAAAACAAGCTTCCTGCGGGGAGACCGTGTTGTGTCCCCGTAGGGATACCATGGTCTTTCTCCGGGGAAAAAGGAGGAGATCGTGATTGAACACTATCTGATCGAAGGTTTAAAAAAAGTAAATCAGGAAGCCACGTTACGCGAGCTTGGAGACAGGTCGCAATACATTGGATCCTCTGATGTTACAGGCTGTATGAGAAAAGCAGTCATGGAAAAACTTGATCCGACTGAACCGGATCTTACCACATTGCTCAGGTATGAACGCGGCCACATGGTGGAGGGGATATTGAAAAAAGCCCTTGACTCTATGGGTGTAGAGCATGAGTACCAGCACGAAGCATCCCATCCCGAAGCCCCATTGAAAGCCCACATCGACTTTTTGTTCCACGGCAAAAACACCGAAGCCATACTGGAATGCAAATCGGTATCGTGCATTCCCGGCACGTCCTATGAAAACTGGATTGTCCAGCTTCATTACCAGATGGGTCTGTTGGCCATGGAGATGCCGGATAAAGCCGTGAGGGGTGCGATTTTTGCGATGGACTTGAATTCAGGGGACAGAAAAATATTCAACGGCTACCGGTTTGATCCCGTCATTTTTGGCGGATTGGTAAAAAAGGCTGAGGAAATATGGGACTGCGTATGCAGCGATGAAGATAACAAAAAGATTAAAACGGAAAAAGGTCCGCTGTGCGCATGGTGTCACGGAAGACCCGGATGTCCGGCATTCAGAGTGAATGAGGACATTCCCGAAGTTCCGATTGAAGAAGATGTGCTGAATTACATTTCCCTGAAGGAAACCGAGAAGAACCTCAAGGGGGAAATCAAAGAACTTTCAGAAATGATAAAAGCAGCCATCAAAAATAACACAGACAACGGTAAAATAAAGGCAGGTGACTATATTGCCACATTGTCTCAAAGGACGAGAACTGGATTAAACGACAATCTTTTAAAAAAAGAAAAACCGGATATCCATAAAAAATACAGCACGACTTCATCGTACGAGGTTTTGCTAATTGACTAATTAACAAAGGAGGAAGGGATGGATATATATCGAGAACTTGGAAAACCATTTTCCGCAAAGGACATAGAATGGCGAGTTCAACGATCAGGATTAAAAAATGACAAGCCCTGGGCGTTAGTCCTCGCTTATGTCACCAACCGGGCCATAATGGAGCGGTTGGATTCTGTTGTAGGTCCCGCAAACTGGAAAAATGAATTTCTACCCGCCCCTAACGGCGGTGTCTTGTGCGGAATTTCCATCAGGATAGAAAGCGAGTGGATCACGAAATGGGACGGAGCGGACAATACGGATATCGAATCCGTTAAAGGTGGCCTGAGTGGATCAATGAAACGGGCCGGTGTCCAGTGGGGCATTGGCCGTTATCTGTACAACCTCAAGGCGACCTTTGCCGTTATAAGCGAAACCGGACAGCACCGCGATGCCATCCGGGATAAGGTTACAAAAAAAGTAATCATGTATTTCAAGTGGGACGAGCCTGCACTTCCGTCATGGGCATTGCCCGGTGGCGAAAAAGACATGTCCGATCCAGCCCAAAAATTAACCGACAAAACTCCTTCCTGTGAGAATGGGGAAGACAAGACTGTCGGGGGAAAAACTATGGAAAAAGGTGAAACATTAAACGATGGCAAACTGCCAAAGCTTGAGGGAATCAGCTATGAAAAACAAGGAAACGTGATCATAGCAAAAGGAAAAACCTTTTCAGTAAAGGGCCTCCTGAAAAACTCAGGTTTCAAATGGAACAAGAGTTTGAACTCATGGGCTATGTACCTGTCATAAAAACTCCTGTTATTATTACTAAGATAGAGGAGAAATGAAAAATGATAACAGAAGAAGATGCATTGACATGGTGTCAGAGATGCAACGTTAGTATTGAATCTGCGTCATTTGATGACGAAAAACTGTGGTTGGTGCATACGATTCATGACGGAGAAAGAATAGAGGCGATCTTTAGAGATTTCACCGGGGCAGTGACAAGGCTCAGGTGTAAGCTCAAAAGCCAAAAGAAAGCTGCTTGAAATCGCAGCCTGAATTTCAACGGAGGTATCAGCCATGAACGCAGAGATAATAAAAATAGTGGAGCGGGCAAGGCAGGCACAGTTACGAAACCGCATGATTACGCCTGACGATATTGCCTCGTCTGCGATCAGCCTGACAGGCATAATTTATGATGAGCGCCTGGAAGGGTTTATTGCCCGAAAAAACACATATACATACAAAGAAGAATTAAAAAAGGCCGGTTTTTTGTGGTTATCGGAAAAGAAAATCTGGCTCAAACCCATAAGTAAAAATTGGAAGGAGTAACACAAGTGAAAAGAAAAAATGTAATTACACTCATCGCGGTAATATTTGTACTCATCCTCTCGGGATGCGCCGCAATGACAACCGCTATTGAACATAGACATCTTGAAATAGATTCCAAGATGTCCAGCACGGTGTTTCTTGATCCTGTTGCGCCGGAACTCAAAACGGTGCTGTTGCAGATAAAGAATACAGCCGATAAGAACATAAACATAAAAGACAGGGTAATTAATAACCTGACTGAAAAAGGGTATACCATTGTTGATGACCCCCGGAATGCCCACTACTGGCTTCAGGTAAACATTCTATATGCCGGTAAAGCAGAGCCGCAGACAATACAGGCCTTGCTTGCAAAGGGATACGGAGGCGGTCTTGGCGTTCTCGGCGGTGGCGTTCTTGGAGCCGCTGCTGGTGGTTCAATCCGCAACAATCCCCGTGGCTACATGGTAGGTGGCGTACTTGGTGCAGTGGCTGGCGGCCTTATTGGTACCGCAGCGGATGCCATGGTTAAAAGCGTGACCTATTCAGTGGTTACGGACGTTCAGGTTTCGGAAAAAGCTGACGTTGCCGTTGAGCAGGAAGTCAATTCTGACCTTTCACAGGGTTCAGAGACAAAAATCAAGCAGGTGGTCAAATCAACGAGCAATCTGAAACGCTACAGAACAAGGATTGCTTCGACTGCAAACCAGGTGAACCTTAAATTTGAAGACGCCTTGTCGGAACTGGAAACTTCAATCGGCAAGGGAATTGCCGGGATAATGTAACGTCAAAGGCACGAGCCGATAAGAGGGGTTAGCTGCAATCTATTAACCAACATAAAAAGCAAAGATAAGAACACAGGACAGGGGAAGTACCGGCTAAATCAGCCTGCTTCCTTTTTTTGTGTCTGAAAAAGAGAAAG
>CAZKGS010000169.1:0-1359 GCA_964552105.1 uncultured Syntrophaceae bacterium | reverse complement strand
GGAAGTACCGGCTAAATCAGCCTGCTTCCTTTTTTTGTGTCTGAAAAAGAGAAAGAAAGGAAAAACTTATGGATCTTATAGACGCCTGCGCAAAGGCGAGGGAGGTATCGAAAAAAACTGAGAAGACAGTTCGCGTTGTGTATGGACATGGCGGCAAGTACGAGATCATCTATCACGATGAAACCAACTGCTATGAAATATGGGCTTCATACAAAAACGGAAGGTGTATCGGGTACACTCCCTGGGGACATCAATAAAAAGGAGGTTAAGTGATGACATATACGGTTACGAGGCAATCACAATGGCCGGGCGGAGCCAGCGTAGTAGAGGTGTCCATAGGTGGTCTGGATTACACAAACCCGGACGCTCTGGCCCCGAAATACAATGGTGAGTTTGAGGAATTTCATGATCCGCGTGAAGCGGTGAATACGGCCATAGAGATTGCGGATAAATGGGAAAATGATGAGCCTGAAAAGAAAATCGAGGTTGCTGTTGGTGATACGGGCGGATGTACCTGCCCCTTTGAGCCCGGAACCCGTAAGGAACTTATGAAATGGGCCGAGTCAGAATATGAGTCGCTGTCCAAATGCCACAGATGCGGGGAGATCGTTGAAGGTGGCGGATACTGCTTATGGGAATGTGATGGAATATTCTGTTCCGAGCAATGTGCGGAAGCTGCCCATTATGACTTTCTTGCCGAACTGGAGGAAGAACAATGAAAACGGAAGAAGGAGCTTTAAGTGACGCCATGAGAATTGCGGACAGCAATAAAGAATTAGTGGCAGTTATGTACGATGATGCTCTGGATATGTGTTTTTGTGCTCCGTATGAGGAATATGCTTCTTCAATGGAGCTAAGCACATACGAGTTACTCTACGTTGTTCATCCAGACCGGCAAATTGAATAAGGAATGGAGAAAAAAATGAAAAGCGCTGAATTGAAGAAAAAGTATCAGGGATACCTTCAAACCCTCATAGGAGAGATTAAGAGCCAGAAGTCAAGCGAAGTGATTCTCGATTACCTTGATTTCTGTTCCAAATTTCACAGGTACTCCTTCCACAACAGGATTTTAATCTGGATGGATATGCCTGAAGCAGCGAGGGTTGCTGGCTTTCACGCATGGAAAAAGCTTGGCCGGTCGGTAAAAAAGGGCGAGAAGGGCATCCCCATCTTTGCCCCCATTAAGGTTAAGAAAAGGCCTGAACCGGCGGACAATGAAGGAATCACAGAAGAAGATGAGAAAACATATAACAGAGAAAGAATGTTTTTCAAGGTTGTGTATGTCTGGGACGTTTCACAGACAGAAGGGGAACCGCTTCCCGAAACACCCGATGCCATGGGTGTCAGCGGATCAGCGGA
>CAZKGS010000168.1:0-5278 GCA_964552105.1 uncultured Syntrophaceae bacterium | reverse complement strand
TGGTTAAAATTTTTGCCTTCCTTGAACTTGAACAAAATCTAACATTCTGCAAAGGTCTCAAAATCCCTGGCAAATTGGAAAACCTCTGCATATCTTCGGTGATCGAGAATCTTTTATTGGAGATTCAGAATATAGACTTCCGCGTCGTCACCTTCGGCTAACGTACCAAATAGTACAGATTGGGGCTCTCCCTTGATCCGGACATAATACGATGAACCGGCATCCAACCGGTTTTGGACAGCCCAGGCTGCGTATTCCCTTTCTCCCTGGGTAAGTTTTAACCCCTGCATGGGATATTCAAGGACCGCCTTTTCCGGAAGTTTGCCCGCGGGCCCCACGCCGTGAGCGTCAATTTCTCCCCCACAAACCCCGAACATGGCTCCCTTCCAATCAGAATCAAAAGGACCAACCTCAAACCACTGACCAAGCTGGGGTATGGCGTAGATATCGAGCCGATACTCGGCCGATATTTTTTCAAATGGCATATTGGCCCTAGCTACAAGTTTGGCACCGATTGCGGTGTTATCAATTGCCAGAATTTCAGCACCCTGAAACGGAGCAGGCAATCTGTCAATTGACGGGATCTGACCGTCATGAAGGAAAACTATGGGGAACCCGTGTCCCCTGACGGCCTGCACGGATAAGGCCAACATGGAAAGACCATAACGTACCGAGTCGGAGGCAAGGTCTTTGTCTGATGACAGAATGAGCCACAATGCTGTGTCATCTTTGATAAGTTCCGCTCTCGCACCAAGCCATGCCATCTTTTTAAGATCATCAATCCAGAAGTGACCATTTGCATCAATAGCATAGGTTTTGAGAGTCTTTATGGTTTTCTGAACTTTATTTTCATCGCGACCCAGTGACGTAAGCCATACCTTTTTCATCATCAAATCCTTTCAATGATTATTTTATCGCTATCCTAAATGAATCTTTTCTCCGTCGATCCTGACCTTCTTCTCTGCCATCAGGCTGGAGCGTTTACCCTTCATGAAGAGAGAGTTTTCGGCAAAGTACTTGATGCGTCCGGCTTTAACCTGTTCCAGGCCCTCAACCCATCGATACGAGTGTCTGGCTTTCTGGATAAGTCTTTCCGTTATCGAACTCATAGTTTGCGATATTATCTTAACAGTGTTGATATTGCCTCGAAACACTCGACCCAGGAATGTAAAATCGTGAATACTGGCCTTACCGCGCAAAGATCGGATATCCAGTCCCTCCGAAGCGAGAGCGATATCATTTCCTTTGAGATCAAGTTTTTGAGCTACAAAATCCAGGTCGCCGTTTTTCACCTTAATGGAAACATCTCCCTTGAAGATTATGTCCGAGTTTACCCCCCGCTCCCTTTCTAATACAGACAATATATATGATTTTCCATTCCGGTTAGACAAAAGCAGGACTTCATCGCTTATAAGAGGCTCAATAAGACAGCTCACGGATTTTTTGGCCTTGTGAAGCCCTCTGGATGTTTCCACCCAGAAAAAAATGTCATCCTTCATTTTTACTCGACCATCGCTCAGGTCAAGATTTTCAGTTTCCATATATCTGGCTACTCTTTCCATTTTATGCACCTCGCGTAACTTCTATATCTATCCGCCAATCATGACTTTTGTCTGACTGGGAACCATTTGACTGCCTACCGGGCAGTTGGCACTGTTTCCGTTGTGGGCGGACTGACAGCCCAGATAGACGGCGTACTGACCCTCGAATTTAACCTTCGTACTACATGATGTAAATTTAACGGGGCCCTTGATCATGCCCGATATAATCCCTCCGGCAGATCCGGCTTCATCACCCGAACTCTGGGGAATCTCGGTTTTTTTGGTCAATGCTTCCTTCATACAGATCTTAACAACCATCGAAACCGTGTCGCCCCTGGCCTGATTACACATGCCCATGTTTGGAAACGGTGTGGGAATGGGCCCGACGGGACTCGGGACGTTACATACATCGGGCACTCCCATCAGTTGCCCCGCCTCTTTCGTTGATGCAAACATATTTACACCTCACTTCTATTTTTCAAATAATCCGTCAATAAACCGGCTGCCATTCCTCCGCTTCGGCCAGATCCAGATCCGTTCCATTTGCTTTTTCTTTATTCGATCCTCTCCAGATGGTATCTTTTTCTCTGATGCGATGCAGTTTCGCCCCCGCCAGATCAGACTTAGTAAAATCAGCGAATTCAAGATCGGCATGAGATAAATCGGCAAATGTCAGGTTGACCCCGATAAATTGTGTACTCCGGCACACAGCATACGACAGGATACAGGCTGTGAGATCACTACGAGAAAAATCGGATAGTGTCATGTCACTCTCTTCAAAGAAAGACTCCCGCACAAATGCATTTCGACATGATGCATTGTTCATTTGAGCACGGGTAAAGTCTGCAGCATGGGCTTGTATGTTATTGAGCCCTGCATTTGTCAGTATGGCTTCCGTAAGATTGGCCTGAGTCAGATCTGCCTGTGAAAAATTCGTTTGCATACAATTGCAACCTTTTAAATACGCGTTCGTCATAATACACCCTGACAGATTCTGCTTGCTCACGTTGGCACCGGAAAGATCTGTTTTGACGAACGTGGCTCCGTCAATCCGGCTATTGGTAAAATCCACACCGGCACAATCGGCCTCGGTAAAATCGGCCCCCGTGAAATTGCAATCCGTTATCCTCGCTTCACCGAGGTCTAAACGTGTCAAATTGGCCCCGGAAAAGTTCGAAGCCGAAAGCGTGGCAGAGGTAAGATCAGCCCAGGACAAATCGGCCTTTGTCAGATCACAATTTGTGAACGTACTGCCAGAGAGCCTGGCTTCGATGAACCGTGCGTCTTCAAATACAACCCCATCGAACACCGCACCGGAAAGATCTTCACCGGACAGGTCGATACCGGACAGATCTTCCGATTGAATTACCTCTCCTCTTCGAATCCGTGTCAGCAATTCTTCTCTCGTCATTTCGGCGCCCATCCGGCCAATTTGGTTCTTTTGAGGTTTGCATCCTGAAAATTGGTTTTGCTCACTTTTGCTTTTAAAAACTCAACTTCGAAAAGATTTGATCCCTTCAGATCGGTACGTACGAGTTTCGCTTTGGTCAGATCTCCCCGGAACAGGTTGATAGACGTCATGTTGGCATCGGTCAGATCAGCCCTGCTGAACTTTGCTTTTTTTGCCACAGCCCGATAAAAATCAGAACCCGGTAAGTTGCAACTCGATAGATCAGTCATATTGAGCGTTGCGAAACGGAGAATTGACGAAGCCAGATTAGCACCCTCCCAGTTCGCCTCGGAAAGATCCGCCTTCTGAAAATTAGCTCTTTCAAGAAATGTGCTTTCATCGGCCCGGCTTTTCCGTAAATCCGCCTTTTCAAAATTGACAAACTTCCCCGTTGCGCCTTCGAATGTGGCCGAGTGGGCCTCTGTTTCTGCAAAGTTTGCATCCTGAATGTCGGCATCTGTGAAATCCGCCCTGGTGACATCGGCTCCTCGAAAGTCGGTTTTCTTTAAATTGGCGGCGGTAAAGACGGTCCATTGAGCCGAGGCTCCTTCAAAACGGGCACCCTCAAGTTTCGAATTTTCCAGTATTACATTATCCATGCATGCCTTCTCAAAATTGCCCTGTGAAAAATCACTTTCAGTCATATCGGCACCACGAAGATCCGAATGAGACATATCCGCCTGATGCCCCTGTACTCTGCTGAGGTTGCATCCATCCATTTTTGCAGATGTAAGTGTTGCTCTAAGCAGGGATGCCCCTGCCAGGACAGCCCCAGACAAAATCGCTCCCGTTAAATTTGTACCGGCGAAATCAATGTTTCCCAGGATTGCCCCCCTGAGGTCTATGCGGCTGAGATCAAGATCGGATAAATCAAGTCCCGAAAGATCCTTCCCGGCAAAACTTTTAGCCTCACCGTAATCTTCGACAACTGTTTCCCGGGTTAATGTTTCTTCTATTTCCGGTTCGAGCCCTTCTTTTGCCTCTTCCTTCTCGGGTAGCTCTTCTTTTCTCAGTTCGGCGTCCCGCTTTTCTTCCTCTTCAAGCAGTGCGGCAAGTTCTTTTTCGGCTTCCTCCTGTTCCCTTTCCATCTCCAGGAGGTATTTTTCTGTCTCGGGATCACTGATTCCCGATTCCTGCATTTTTTTAATAAGCTCTTTCGCCGACGGAGGTTTCGTTTGATCAACTTCTTTCGATACTTCCATGAGCTTATCCGGGTCAAAGCCAAGTTTTTTGACCATCTCATTGATCTCGGTTTCTCCCCGGGCAAGTTCTTTTTCAAGATCCTGAAGCGATAATTCCCCCGGTGCTTCAGTGACTGCAGGGATAGTCAGACCGGCGGCAACAGGCAGTTCTTTCATGAGTTGTTCTATATCGATGCCTCTTTCTTTAAGATCATTCATCATAGCTTTTTCTGAGGCGGCAATCTCATTTTCCAGTTCCTTGATCATCGCCTGCGTTTCAGGATCGATCTCCGGTTCCTTCACCTTTGATTGTTCCGGTCGTTTTATTATTTCGGGCTCTAACTCTTCCGGAGGTTCAGGAATCTCAGGTTCTTCTCTGGCTTCCATATAAAGCAGATCTCTATAGTATTCGAGAGGCCTTTCCTCGTCGGCAAACAATTCGTGATCGATAACAACCGCGGAGATATCCGTGGCATCTTCATCTTTTACCTCTGTTGTCGCTCTCCAGATGAGAGCACCCATCTCTTGTTCGGGGAACAACCATATGGTATCCAGGCGGGTTTTCACCTCTTTGAAAATCTCTTTCCCTTCCGCATGTTTCTCGATAAAACACCTCATTCGAAGTCCGGGAAGAGTTGTCTCAATCTTAACACGCTCGGGGTGCATGTTTTCGATAACGACTTTTTCATCGCCATGAAAATATCCGTCAATTTGCTGCTCCTCCGGGGCGGCATTGAAATACGTCCAGTCCATATCCTCCGGGTACCAGGGCCACCGGGTCTCGAGCCACTTCTGATCGTAGGTGCCGAGTTTTACGGATCGCTGCTGCCAGTCAAGTCCTAATGGACCGAAACCGGCCGGTTCGGGGCGATCGGACGGAGAGCCTATTAACTGATCCGGATATTCTATGTTTGACAGCGGTATCGCGCCCTCAGCATCCTTTTCTTCCATTCCTTTTCCCAGTGGATTCCACTTGAAACCGGGACCCCCGAAAGCATTTTCATAAGTAATTTCCATTTCGGTCATCGGCTGCGGATCCGAAATGCCGCTTACCACACCGGCCTTTTTTATCCAGTAACGATCACCGAAAACATGTAGTGTTTTAT
>CAZKGS010000167.1:0-5312 GCA_964552105.1 uncultured Syntrophaceae bacterium | reverse complement strand
CGTGAGCTCAGTCGAACGCTTGGTCGAACGGTTTAAAGGTGGCAAATGTTCCTTCGATTGAGTATAATAAATTTTTAATTCTTGACACATGATATTCTCTTTCTTATATTTCCTTGAATCTTGTTCATTATTATCAAAATATTTTAAAGATAGGTGGCATTAAGACCTTACTTATAAGGAGATGAAAATGAAAACCAAAATTAAAATGCACACACCGTTTCATGGTAATTACGTAGTTTCGATAACTGGCGGAGGAGAGGAAGACAATCGCTCACGTTGCCAGAAATTGTTTATCCGTGAACTCAGTGAAGAAGCCAAAGAAGCGCATTATAAAGGTGTAGATGAAAAGGATGTCCCGACTCATCAGGTTTCATTTCATGATTTCGGTTGCCGCCGTATAATTGAAGGAAGACTGAAAGAAAACGAGGAAGACAGGGTAAGTTTCGAGTTGCATGATAAAATATACAGATTTTCGCCTTTTGTACCGAAACATTAAATTCTTTATTCTCAACAACTGCGTTTTTTGCGCAGATGGTGGCGCCAGCAGTGAGAAGATACAAGGATCAAGGATCAAGGGAAAAACCCTTTAGCCTTTAGTTCTCAGTTCTCAGTTCTCATTGCTCGTTGCTCAGCCCTTTGCGGCTTTGCCGCCTTAGTAAGCCGTCTGAATAATAAAATTTAAGCCTTTAGCGGTTTAACAAAAGAATGGTAAATCTGATTATCATGAGGGCGATGCTATATGAAATCACTTGGTTTATGTACAGGTGCCTCAACCCTGTCAGTTGTCGAACTGTCAAGAGATAATAATGACAAGATTTCTTTAGTTAATACCTTTAGCAAACCCCACAATGGCAATCCTCAAGAAGCTCTTCTCTCAATCCTCAAGAATTTCGATTTAGAGCAATATTCAAGAATTGCCGTAACCGGCAGAAAATTCAGCAGATATATAAATCTTTCATCTATTACTGAGCCGGAGGCAGTGGAAACGGCCCTTTCCTGGTTATATGGTAATGGAAACCACTTCAATGCCATTGTAAGTGCTGGTGGAGAAACCTTTATGGTTTATGTCCTCGGCAAAGATGGCAGAATATCATCCATACAGACAGGTAACAAATGCGCATCAGGAACGGGAGAATTCTTCCTGCAGCAGATAAGAAGGATGGGGATTTCTCTTGATGAGGCGGTTCAGTTTGCCCAAACGGAAGAGCCTTATAAAGTTTCAGGTCGCTGCAGCGTTTTTTGCAAGAGTGATTGTACCCATGCGACAAACAAGGGGGTACCTAAAGAGCGGATTACAGCAGGGCTCTGTCAGATGATGGCGGGGAAGGTTATTGAACTTCTGAAGCAGATTCCCAGGAATGATATCATGATAATCGGGGGCTGCGCGCAGAATTCAGTTATGATCGATTATCTGAAAAGAGAAATAGCAGATCTGGTTGTTCCAAAGGAAGCCCCTTTTTTTGAAGCTCTGGGATGTGCCCTGTGGGCATTAGATAATAATACAGTCGCTTTCCATGGAGTGGAACACCTTCTGAAAAAGGATCGGAAGATGTTTTATCACCTTCCACCGTTGAAAAATTATGAGGATATGGTTGACTTTAAAACAACGGGAAGGGGGAAAGCCAGGGAAGGTGACCGCTGTATTCTGGGGCTTGATGTTGGTTCTACAACAACAAAAGCTGTTATATCACGAATAGAAGACGACAGCATTTTGGCTTCTGTATATTTACGGACGAATGGCAATCCCGTACGTGCATCAAGGGAATGTTATGCCGGTCTTTGTGCTCAACTTGGTGCTCTTGAAGATAAAATACATATCGTTGGACTGGGAGTTACAGGATCAGGCAGGCAGATAGCCGGTTTGCATGCGATGACCGAAGGAATTATAAACGAAATTATAGCCCATGCAACGGGCGCACTTTACTTTGATAAGGATGTGGATACCATATTCGAAATCGGAGGTCAGGATGCAAAATACACATACATAACAAATGGAGTTCCGTCCGATTATGCCATGAATGAAGCATGCAGTGCCGGTACGGGATCTTTCCTGGAGGAGGCGGCAAAAGAGACCCTCGGAATCGAGATGGAAGAGATCGCCCATATCGCTCTTCAGGGAGAAAGTCCTCCTGATTTCAATGACCAGTGCGCGGCATTTATCAACAGTGATATAAAAAATGCATTCAACGAGGGAGTTGCCAGAGAAGATATCGTTGCCGGTCTGGTTTACTCCATATGTATGAATTATGACAGTCGCGTAAAGGGAAACAGACCGGTGGGGGAAAAAGTTTTTATGCAGGGAGGTGTCTGCCTGAACAAAGCCGTACCATTGGCCATGGCTTCCATTACGGGAAAAAGTATCATTGTGCCCCCTGATCCAGGGCTTATAGGTGCCTTCGGTGTCGCTTTAGAGATAAAACACAGACTGAATCTTGGTTTAATGAAGGAACGCTTTTTCTCCCTGAAACAGCTAAGAGACAGGGAATTAGAGTATGGAAACTCCTTTATATGCAATGGAGGCAAGGAGAAGTGTGACCGGAAATGTGAAATAGCAAGAATCAAAATCGAGGGCAAGATATATCCCTTTGGCGGCGCATGTAACAGGTGGTATAATTTATGTTCTCACGTAAATGTAAATGCAGAAGAAATCAATCTTGCTGCTCATTATGAGAGGCTGATATTCCATAAGTATGTTCCCTCGCCGGAAAGTCTCGGTGTCCCGGAGAATTCCGGGACCATAGGGATTAACAAATCTTTTCTGGTCAATACATATTTTCCACTTTACTATCAATTCTTTTCCTGGCTTGGTTTTAAGGTTGTGCTTCCTGATGTCTTGAAACAGGAGGGAATGGATCGGAAGAATGCACCCTTTTGTTATCCGGTTGAGATCGCTCACGGGTATTTCTTTAATCTTTTGGAAAAAAAGCCGGACTATCTGTTCCTTCCTCAAATTAAAGGGGATTACGTGGAAAATAGTTCCCAAAGGGGTGTAACATGTCCACTTTCACAGGGTGAACCATTCTATCTTGCGTCTTCCTTTAAGGATCTTGAAACATACAAAAATCTGAAGACAAAGGGGCGAATTTTGAATCCGGTGATTGATTTTTCCGGGGGACTTGAACCGTTAAAACATACCTTTATTTCTATGGCGAGAAAATGGGGTGCGTCAAAGAAAAAGGCCCACTCGGCATGTGTAAAGGCAATAGATGCACAGGAAAAAGTCTTTGAAGAGATGAGGGAAGCGGGTACACAGGTTTTAAAGGAGCTTGAAGAAAACCCGGGCGAATTTGCCGTCGTCATTTTTGGAAGATCTTACAACGCCCTTGTATCGGAAGCCCATATGGGTATTCCAAACAAGTTTGCTTCAAGGAATATAAAAGTCATCCCTTTTAATTATCTTTCCATGAAAGAAGAACTGGGGAGAGATCAGATGTACTGGTCTGCAGGGCAGGGGATTCTGAAAGGTGCAAGATTTATTAAAAAACATCCCCAGCTTTTTGGATGTTACATTACCAACTTTTCATGCGGACCCGATTCCTTCCTTATTGGATACTTCAGGGATATTATGGGGAAAAAACCTTCACTAACTCTGGAGTTAGACAGTCATGTGGCAGATGCTGGATTAGAGACCAGGATTGAAGCATTTATAGATATTATTAAAAGATACAGGGAATTGGAGAAGGGCAAAAAGATAGCTCATGGCACGAGGCATTTTGTTCCTGCCAGGGTAAATCTGAATAATAATCAACCGGTATTTGTCGATTCGACCAATAAAGAATATACTTTTATTGATCCTAAAGTCCATCTCGTATTTCCTTCAATGGGTAGATTCTCTTCGGAAGCGGGTGCTGCTGTGTTCAGGAGTCTGGGTATTAATTCTTCGGCACTCCCACCTGCCGATGAGGAAGCTCTCAAGCTCGGCAGAGGAAATACGTCAGGTAAAGAATGCCTTCCCCTTTTGATTACTGTCGGGAGCATTTTGAAGTACATTGATGAAAGGAAAAATAATGATGAATTGCTGATCTATTTTATGCCAACCGCTTCAGGTCCCTGTAGATTTGGTCAGTATTCCGAATTTGCGAAAGATCTGATTTCCAGGTTGGAATTGGAAAATGTTGCACTATTTTCCCTCTCTGCCGAAAACAGTTATGCAGGCATTCCAGGGCAGAATCTGACAGCAAAACTATGGTCTGGCGTCTTGCTTGCAGACATTTTTGAGGAGATCTATTCCAGTTTGTTAACCAATGCAGTGGATTTGGATTTAGCCATGGGTTCCTTTGAGAGGGAGTGGAAGAGAATTATAGGGGCGTTGGAATCCCAATCGGGTTTTAAGGAAATAATGAAGGTACTGGAGCTGGTAACGGAGAATCTAAGAAAAATAAAATTAAAAAGATGTCTGGAAGATTCACCGACTGTTTTGCTTACAGGGGAAATTTTCGTTCGTCATGACGGTATTTCAAGACAGTTCATTGTGGAAGAACTTGCTCAATGGGGCTTTGCAACTAAGGTATCCACATTGGCAGAATGGGTTTATTATACCGAGTGGTGTGTTCAAAATAAATTGTCAACCGGTTCTTACACCATAAAGGACAGGCTTTCATTGTTCATCCGAGCATTATATATGAAAAGGTATGAAAGAGCATTCCGGGAAATACTTTCAAAGTCTGATCTTTGCACCAATAAACTGGAAGATGTAGACCATATTATAAAACACACCCGTCATCTGATGAGTCCCGAACTTGTAGGTGAGGCCATTTTAACTACAGGTGCGGCAATAAATGAAGTTCTCGACCATTATTGCGGGGTGATTGCGATTGGACCGTTTGGGTGTATGCCCAACAGGCTGGCTGAAGCGATTCTAACCAGGGAAATGAACATGGAGGGAAAATTAGCTACGGGGAACAATAATAAAAAAATGAAAGATCTTTCTGAAAAAATTCATGATCTTCCATTTCTGGCGATTGAGAGTGACGGAAATCGGTTCCCCCAGATCATTACGGCAAAACTTGAGGCCTTTTTGTTACAGGCTGGAAGAATACACGAAGAAATGAAGAAAGCATAGGGGAAACACGTGTCTAAAAAATATGATCGATATGAAAATTTCAACCCTGAATTCTGGGTTTAAAGGAGGAGGTATTGTCCATGGAAGAAAAGGTCACTATTTACGGGAAGGCAGGTTGACCCTATACTGATGAGGCTAGGTCAGCCTATGGAGACAGGGCAACATACGTAGATGTTAAAAAAGACAGCTCAAAATTAGCGGAAATGCTGAAATATTCAGGTGGCACACGACAGGTACCCGTTATTGTTGA
>CAZKGS010000166.1:0-5349 GCA_964552105.1 uncultured Syntrophaceae bacterium | reverse complement strand
ATATGCAAAAACTTAACCGGGAATTACTGAATCGAAGCATGAAGAAAAAAAAATTTCCCCCAAAAACAATTAGGAACATCCTTGTCATTGCGACACGTCGTATAGGGGATGTTATACTGACAACCCCCCTGATAAGGTCGCTCCGTCATGCCTACCGGGATGCAAAGCTCGACGTACTTGTTTTTAAGGGAACGGAAAGCTGTATTTCTGCAAACAATGATATTGACAATATTATCAAGATTATGGAAGGAGCGACTTTCCGGGAACAAATCAAAACGATTTGCACACTGTTTCACAGGTACGATCTGGCAATCTCAACCCTGCCCGGAGACAGACCCACGTTTTATTCCCTGATAGCGGGGAAGAGCAGTATAGGGTTTGTGGAAAATGGATATTCCAACTTATGGAAACGAGTTCTTCTTGACAAATATGAACTATTTGACAATCGTGAAACCCATACCGTCACTATGAACCTGTCTCTTCTCAAGCTGCTCGATGTCAGACAAATTCCTGAAGTCACCATCTCCTGGGCAGGAGAGGATGAATTAAAGGTCAACAAACTTCTTCCTTTCGACATGGACAAGGAACCGTATGCAGTTTTACATGTGTACCCCATGTTTTCCTATAAGATGTGGCATGATGCAGGCTGGGCAGACCTCATTCGCTGGCTTAACGCGAAGGGATTACGAACGGTGATTACAGGAAGCAATTCACAGGATGAGCGAGAATATATATCCCATCTCTGCCAATCACTGCCAGGCGACAGCATCAACGCTGCCGGCACACTGAGCCTGAGCGGAGTCGCTTACCTTTTAAGTAAGGCATCAGTATATATTGGACTTGATACCGCAGTTACGCATATGGCATCAGCCTTGGGAATTCCAACTGTTGCCCTGTATGGGCCGACCAATCCCGTCAAGTGGGGGCCAATGCCGAAAGAGGTTTCTTTTTCGGGCAAAAGTCCCTATAAGAGAAAAGGGTCCCAGAAAATGGGGAATGTCTTTCTTTTGCAGGGTAAGGGTGAATGCGTTCCGTGTCATGAAGAAGGCTGTGATCGAAATATAGCAAGCCTCAGCAGGTGCCTTCAAGACATACCTTCTGCTGATGTAATTGAAGCCGTAGAAACAATGATGACGCAAAACAGTTAAACGGCAACAAATAAATATATGATGACAACTATGAAGGAAAAAACTCCTGAAAAAAATCGATGGTTCATTATTGCCCATTGTTTTAATGCGGATGGAGTAGCCGCAAGCCAGACAATAACTGACAGGTTGCCGTATTTTACAAACCGGGGGGTTGAGTTTGTCATTCTTAGCGCTCCCACGGGAGTAAAAGATACGAGACTCCATCATTATCAGATAATATCTCCAGCTCCTTCCGGTCTTCGGTATGAGATGAGATTTATCATAAAAAATAAGGTAAAAAACAAGATGGCGCAAAGCATATTAAAAACCATATCTGCCATTCTCTGTCTCCCCTTTTACTTCGTGGAAAAAGTCTTCCTTCAATTTGACAGTCAGTGGTCATGGTTTTTGAGTGCGTCTATTAAGGGTAGTCAACTAATAAATAAATATCACCCCGTGCTGCTCTATTCAACCGCAGGCCCGCCAACCACGCACCTGGCAGCATATATCCTTCATAAAATCTATGGTCTTCCATGGATGGCGGAACTTCATGATCCCCTGATACTCGATGATCAGCGCCCAAAATGGCACAAGTATTACTTTAATAGATTTGTGGAGAGAGCGGTATGCAATAATGCTTCAATAGTTGTGTACTTCACGAACCGGGCGCTGAAAAATGCCGATAGACGGCATCCGATAAAAAACAAAGCCATTGTTGTAAGACCTGGCGCGAACCCCCCGGATTTTCACAGTGTTAACTATCGCAAGACGGATAAAATACATTTCGGTCATTTCGGGTCACTTGATAAAACAAGAAATCTGGAAGTGTTTATCAAGGCACTTTATGAGTTAATCAGGCAAAAACCGGAATTGAAGAATCGCATAATCCTTGATGTATATGGTTGTGAGTTAGATACTGTTTCGCAAAAGACGCTTAGTAAATACCCACTGGGCGAAATACTGGCCGAGCATGGCAGATTGGAATACGATTCCAAAACCGGCAAATCCGGAAGACAGCAGATTATGGAAGCCATGAAGAGTATGGATGTACTGGTGGTATTACACGGCGGTGAGGGTAGCGTCTGTTATGAATATATTCCTTCGAAACTATATGAATATTTACTGACAGGACGTCCCATTTTAGGACTGGTTGAAACTGGTACAGAGCTGGAAGGGTTCTTGATGGAAAACAATCATACGTCCGTTGATAAAGATGATATCTCAGAAGTTAAGAAAGCCATCGAATCGTATGTCGATAAGTGGGATACAGAAGGATTGGATGACAACCAGGTTGCATCTCCTTTTACTGTTGAGGCAACGGTAGACAAACTGATGTCTGCCGTATCTGATATTGATGCTATTGTCTGAACCGGTGTTGATCAATACATGACTGGCTTTTTTTGATTGTTGTATGAAATGACCGCTATGGAGCAGAAGACAAAAAAGATCGTCCTGTTTTGCAAGTCATACGACAAGGACATGTTTCGGGCGCGCCGCATGGCAGAGAGCGTTAACCATTTTAATATGGACAATATCCCCCTGTATCTCAGCATACCGGCATCCGATCTGAATCGGTTCAAACAATGCTTAGAAAACATCCCCTGTCATTTCATTACAGATGAGGAGATACGCGAAAAGACCCAACAGGTTTACGGTCCGTTGCCAAGACTGTTTTCCCCTCACTTGCTGCAGCAATTGATAAAACTTGAATTCTGGCGAATGGGTTTTTGCGAAAATTACCTCTGGCTCGATTCCGATTCATACTTTATAAGGGCATTCCATATTGCAGATTTCTTTCATGACGGGGCTACCCCGTATACGGTTCAGCACCACTCAAAAGATCTGTTTGACTTTGCACACAGGACAGGAAACACAAAGATAATCCATGACTTTGAAAAGATGGCGATACACTTCCAGACTCTATTTCAACGATCCGGCCCTCTTTACAACTTTGGCTGTTCTCCGCTGATATGGTCATGTAAGGTCTTAAAAAGTCTATATGAAGACTACCTGAAACCAAAAAACCAAACTGTTTTTGATTTACTCCAAGAATACCACTGTGAAATGCAATTGTACGGTGAGTATCTGTTATTCAGCAAAACAATACCGGTAGTCCCTATTGATCCTTTATTTAAAGTGTATCACTATGCCGAACAGTTTTTCGAATCACAAATGAATGGTGAATCGGAGCTTTTTCTTTCCGAAGAATATCTAGGTGTTGTCATGCAGTCGAACTGGGCGAAACTTCTGGAACGGAAGAAGCCATCACACGTGCGTTTGAAAAATTTTTTTCTTACTTTCATCAGGCAAATCAACCAAGGAATCAGAAGGATAAGAAAAAATCAATAATCGCGGATCAGAGACTATCTGCAACGTGGTTTCCCCTCCGCCGATTGGAAATGGCGGGCACACTGTCTAAAACATTTACCGGCACTGATTCACCCCGCGGATGGCATGGATGCGTCGGGAATTTAGCAGATTGTTAAGGGTTCTCCTGTTTCGTTCGAGGTTTGTACGATCGTTTTCCCTGTGCCATAGATGCAAGAGCGGCGCGGCAAACCGGGCGCTTTTGCGGCGTATGCCGGATCTTAGCAGACGTATTACCATGTCCGAGTCCTCAAGCCCCCAGCCGGAATAAGATTCATCCAGACCATTGATCCTGAGCAGATCATCCCGCCAAGCGGATAAATTACAGGTCGTGGCCCCTTCCCATTTATTTGCCGGAAGCTTGCGCAACGGCGCGGCAACTGGCAGAGACAGGGTGGGAAGCCATCTGTTTATATCTTTTTTTACCCAGGTCTTTATCCACTGAGCAACGGTCCAAGTATGGACCGGCACCCTATTCTTTAGAACATGGTCGGTAAATGGCTCATTCAACAGGATACGACTCCCAACAAGAAACCATCCCCGCTCCGCCAAGGCCCGGTGTTGAGAAACAAAATCGGGCAGGGGAATGCAATCTCCGTCAGTAAATATGATGTAGTCGGCAGAAGTTTCCGCGATGGCGCGATTGCGAACGGCGGCTGCACGGAAGCCTTCATCTTTCTGCCAGACATGGCTGAGCATCAAATCCGGACGTCGTTTATAGGCGGCAATAACCCGGGTTGTTGCATCGGTTGATCCATCATCAGCCACAATCAATTCGAAACTCTCGTCTTTCTGGGCGCAATAGCCATCAAGAGCGACTGATAGTGCATCGGGACGATTGTAGGTAGTTATAACTACAGCAATTCGCATTATTTTTCTTTTTCCATAAACATTAGTTTCAGGTAACGATAATATGTGCCCTCGGCATTTGATACAGCCAGCATAAATCCTTCCCTGCCATCCAGAAAACCGGCACGGATAATATAGGTATGAACGAAACTCCAAAAACCATGCGATAACGCAATCAAGAGCCCGGACCTTCTTTTTTCTTTGTGCATCATACGGGCGCCTGCTAAGGAATAACTGTTCATCGTTTGAATGACCTCCTCCAGATTTTCGAAGGCCTTATGGATTATTGGGTTTGAGAAAGTGCCCGTGGGGCCATTCACAACCAATCTTTCGTGAACAAGATCATCACTAAAACGTCCCCGCTCCCGTAAGAATAGACGAATAATATAATCTGGCCACCAGCCGCTATGGCGCATAAAGCGTCCACAGTAGTTTGAAAGGCGAGGCATTCTGAAAGCAACCTTCCCTTCTGGATCCTTTATCGCCGCCTTTATCTCATCTCGCAATTCAGGGGTACTGTACTCGTCCGCATCCAATGAAAGGACCCACTGCCCGGTAGCCAAATCAAGCGCCCGGTTTTTTTGCGCACCAAAACCTGGCCAGTCGGTAACGAATATCTTGTCTGTGTATTCTCTGCATATGGCGACTGTGCCATCCGTGCTGCCGGAATCCACGACTATGATCTCGTCCGCCCACCTTACAGATTTTAAGCAGGTTTCGATGGACTCGGCTTCATTTTTTGTGATTACTATTACGGATAAGGTTGCCATCTATATTCCCTCTAAAAGAAATTGCCAGCAGCGCAAAAAAACAGAGCGCTCATCCAGAAACGGGGGAAACCCTTTGTATGGCTAAATCAAAGCTGAAGATCCACCGGAGATATTTCGTAAAACAATTCTCACCTTGTGTCAACACAAAAGGATAGGATTGACACTGGACATGTCACTTCCTTTTACAAGCATAAGATCAACTACCTGATGAAGTCGTACAAGGCATTAGATCTACT
>CAZKGS010000165.1:0-5415 GCA_964552105.1 uncultured Syntrophaceae bacterium | reverse complement strand
GTTGATTCTGTGATGATGTATGATTGGGACTTAGGTTATTACGGAATGTATCCTTTTGGACTTCAAATTGTCTGGGTTCAGGAGGACGGCACCATATTGCAAACACTTGGCAATGTCGGAACTGCTGGAAGCTCTGATACCGGGTCTGATACTTTTAACTTAACAGCTGGTAACGATTATTTTTTCCAAGTATTTTTCTTTCCTAACGTTTCTACGACGAATCTTAACGGACTTCAAGGGGATCTTATTGGTAATATTTCATTTGATTTTGATGGGGTTTCGGTTCCCGAACCCGCCACGATGCTCCTTCTGGGTTTCGGTATAATCGGTCTTGCAGGGTTGAGAAGGAAAGTTTAGGAAGAAATAGAAAAACGCTCACACTGAAAAGGCAGGGACAACATGTTCCTGCCTTTTTAGTTAAACGTGACATTTTTATATGTATGAATCACATATCGAAAGTCGTTATCGATTTTTAAAAGTGATGGTATCTGCTATGTACATTCATTCTGTAACGATTGATGACAGTATGATACTCTGATGAAAAAGTCAGCTTGGTAAATTTCATGATATGCGTTTACTGGCTTCAACAATTCCGTATAAACAGGGATTGAAAACAGCTTGCCTGACAACATAACTTGCCATTGTGCGTAACTTTTAAAATCGGGTGATACCCGATTTCCACCCGGTGCTTTCGGCCTTGCCGCCTTCCCCTAAAAAGTTTCGCTCGCCCTCGCGACGAAGTTATTCTCGGATAGCCTCCTGGTACTCACAATCTGAAGTTGCACTACCTCGAATGCAGGAAGATCGCTGAAAGGTTTGATAACGGAGTGATCATTTTTTGAGAAGCCACTACATCTTTCAGTAAGGACTTTTGAAAATGTTTTTTAATATACGTTTTATCGTGAAACAAGCGTTTAATGCTTACAGTCAGCCATTCCTCATCTATTTCTAAAATCGCATACGTCAAAGGACATCCCCTCTCTTCATCATTACTCATATGGCCCGGATTAACAAAGATCATACCGTTTTTATGTTTCACTTCCGCCAAATGTGTATGTCCGTACAGAAAAATATCTGCTTTACCAGTGAAAATGATATTTTCAGGTTTCAGGTCATCGTATAAATCATTGTAATGAGATTCGGGAGTATGACTCAAAAAAAGTCTCCAATCGTCGCCTGCTTGTCGTTTTCCATTGAAGGGGGAAATGTACCGCGGGTGAACATTCACTATCGGTTACGGTCCTATAATCTCTATGAATCTTCCTGAGGCGGAACCCGCTTTCCCAACAGAACAACATGACTGCGACTTATCTGAGGGCTATCAATTACTTGAAAACCATTCTGCTCGGCAAGGGAAACAGATATCTCAAAATCCTTTTCTGATATATGTCCCTTTGGTTCTACTACCAGAAACTTTCCATCTTTCTTTATCGTTTCACATATCTCAGAAAAAAAAGCAGAAGCATCAGGAACTTCGTGTATAACGGCAGCCGCAAAAACAAAATCGATTTTTTCTTTAAGGTCATTCAAATCAAGAGAATGATGACTACATATACGAGTTTCAATTCTGTCGGATATTTTTGCTTTCTGTGCACGTTTTTCAAGTGCCTCAATCATCTTTTTTTGCACATCCACACATATAACTTTCCCGTTCGAACCGACCATCTTTGCAAGAGGTAAACTGAAAAAGCCCATTGCACAGCCAATATCCAGAACTTTCATACCTTCCTTGACATATGGGCTTAGCATCTTTTGGGGGTTCTGAAATAACTTCCTCACCGGACTGGCAAGAAGATAACCGACCCAGACAGGACACACTTTTTCAGCCATTCATTTCTCCAAGAATCATTTATTTGAATATTATTGACGGAGCTTACCTGCCGCTATGGAGCGCAGCGGGATAGCGGCAGGTGCAGAAATTGGGCAAAAGGAGATGTTATGCAAAGGGCTCAATTTTAGGGAAAGAAAAGAATAATAATACCCGGTCCAAAACCCCCTTAAATCCAGTACGTAGTAATGCTGCAACACGACCGAATCTTCTTTATCTTTTCGCTATTGTTGACAACATGAAAAATACAATCATCGTAAATATTACCAGAAAGGACGCAATAATAACACCATATTGAAACGCCTGTTCTAATCCATTGTACCACTCTATAAATTGAGAATAATATTGGTTGAACAAATCTGTAATTCTGTTTATCACAAAAACCTCTTATGTCCCGGATATTTTCTGCAATCATTTAATCGAAAGCCATAATATATCGATTGTATTTTGTAGTAAAGATAAATATCAAGCATCTCAAAAACCGGGATTTGGGGAGGGCAATAAGTTGTTTCATGTCTGACATCGAAATCTATCAGTATTTTTTTAATGTAAAATCATTATTGGTCATCTTTCAAGCAATTAACTATTGACAAACGATAATAAATTTTTATAATAGACGATTCGAACTTCATTCTAAAAGGATTTAATTATGTACGCAGTCATAAAAACAGGGGGGAAGCAGTATAGAGTTTCCGAGGGCGAACTCCTGAAAGTTGAAAAAATTGAAGGAAACAAGGGCGAGACGGTATTATTTGATAATGTATTGATGGTTTCCAGGGACGGTGATATAAAAGTAGGAACTCCAATTGTCGAGGGTGCAAAAGTAACCGGTGAGATTATTACCGAGATGAAAAGCCCGAAGATAACCGTGTTCAAAATGAAAAGAAGGAAAGGTTATCGCAAAAAGACAGGACACCGCCAAAAATTAACGGTGCTGAAAATCAAGGAAATTTCCATGTAACGGAGGATAAATAAAGATGGCACATAAAAAAGGACAGGGAAGTACCCGTAACGGAAGAGATAGTCATGGACAACGGCGGGGCGTCAAAGCATACGGTGGGGAGATTATTACTGCCGGTTCTATCATTGTGCGTCAATTAGGAACAAAGATACACCCCGGTAACAATGTTGGTTTGGGAAAGGATTATAGCATCTTTGCAAAGATTGACGGCATGGTTAAATTTGAAAGAAAAGATAAAACCAGGAAAAAAGTCAGCGTATACCCTTGCTAAAAGAATAAATAATCCTCCTTATTCTTTATGCATCTTGATCTGGTAAATTTAAGCGAATAGCTAAAAAGGTGTTAGTTGGATGTTCGATTCCACAACTAACACCTTTTTTGTTTTTAATCACAGCAGAAACAATAATTCCAAGTCATGAGATTTATCGACGAAGCAAAAATCTATGTCAAGGCAGGTGACGGCGGAAGAGGCTGTGTAAGCTTCCGAAGGGAAAAAAATATTCCCAAGGGGGGACCCAATGGCGGAGATGGCGGAAAAGGCGGAGATGTTATCATCAAAGCGTCCCGGGGCTACAACACACTTCTTCATTTAAAGTTCAATCAGCATCACGTTGCCAAACGAGGAAGCCACGGCGAGGGAAGCAATCGGACCGGTAGAGGCGGCAAGGATGTGGAGGTCGTCGTTGCCGTTGGGACAATAGTTAAAGACGTTGACACGGATTCCGTGCTGGCGGATCTTACTGAAGATGGCCAGACATATGTGGTTGCAAAAGGAGGAATCGGAGGGCGGGGGAATGCCAGATTTGCAACTTCAACAAAAAAGGCGCCTCGTTACGCCCAGGGTGGCATAGAGGGAGAAACAAAATGGGTTAATCTGGAATTAAAACTCCTCGCAGATGTTGGAATTATAGGCTTTCCCAACGTTGGGAAATCAACTCTTATATCAAAGATCTCTGCTGCAAAACCCAAAATTGCAGACTATCCATTTACCACACTGACGCCAAATCTCGGGGTTGTTAAGTACGGCGATTTTGAGAGTTTCGTCATTGCAGATGTTCCCGGACTGATAAAGGGGGCTCACCTTGGTATGGGGCTGGGCACGAAATTTTTACGTCATATTGAAAGAACGTCCCTGCTGCTGCACATGATAGATATTTCAAGGGACTCATATAACAGTGCCTGGGAAGACTTTGAAACTATAAATAACGAGCTTGCACGTTTCAGCCCGTCTGTGGCGGAGAAAAAGCAGATAGTGGCCATCAATAAAATGGACCTTCCCATAACAAGGGAGAGAATAAATAAGGAAATAGAATTCTTCGAAAACAAGGGTATAAAAATTTTTCCCATTTCAGCAGTCACCGGAGAAGGAGAAAACGATTTGATATGGGAAATAGCAAAAAATATAAAGTCTTATAAGGATCAGGGATCGTAATGGGTAAAGAAAGAAAAGAAATATTAAAAGATGCCAAAAGGATTTTAGTCAAAATCGGAACCGGTGTCTTAACGGGGAAGGATGGGCTTGACCGTAAGATTATAGACCAACTGGTCGATGAAATAGCAGAACTTACGAAACAGGGTTATCATTTCGTTATTGTGTCTTCAGGTGCCATCGCTTCCGGTATGCACAGGATGGGATTTAAGAATAAGCTCCAGAGTCTCCCGCAGAAGCAGGCCGCGGCTGCCGTCGGACAGGGAAGATTGATGAGAGTTTACTCCAATGCCTTCAGGAAACATGGATTGATCGTTGCACAAATCCTACTTAATATGAGCGATCTAACGGACAGAACAAGATTTCTCAACACGCGCAACACTCTCTCAGAGCTTATAGAATGGGGCGTAATTCCTATCATTAATGAGAATGATACCGTCGCTGTAGAAGAAATAAAATTCGGAGATAATGATAATCTTGCCGCCATGATGGCCAATATTATGGATGCAAGCCTTCTGATTAATCTGACGAATATCAAAGGTCTGTACGATAGAGATCCAAAAAGTGCGGAGAAACCAAAGTTGATTTCTCTGGTCAAGGAAATAACGGATGAAATTGAAGCTGCTGCTTCATCTGAGGCGGATCCCGTGGGAATGGGCGGAATGAAAAGCAAGGTAATTGCCGCAAGAAAAGTTGCCGCTTTCGGTATTCCCTTCATCATTGCTCCGGGGAAAAGAAAAGGGGTCATACACGATATATTTTCGGGCAAAAATATTGGCACCCTCTTTCTCCCTATGTCTGAGCATTTGAAAAGCAAAAAATACTGGATAGCTTTTACATTAAGATCACGAGGGAAAATCTACATCGATGACGGTGCGAGAGATGCCGTTATGTTCCAGGGGAAAAGTTTGCTGCCTTCCGGTGTTTTGAGGGTTGAAGGGAATTTTTACGTCGGGGATCCCGTGACCTGTATAGATACAAGCGGAGCAAGCATTGCAAAGGGATTGGTAAACTACAATTTTGAGGATGTAGAAAAGATAAGAGGATTGAAGACATCCAAGATCAAACAGGTACTTGGAAGCAACCCTTACGATGAAATAATTCACAGAGATAATATGGCCGTGTCAAAACAGATGAAAAAAGGACGTAAATAAAAGTAATAATGTAGTGGTTTTTATAATTTACATGGTTTATTGT
>CAZKGS010000164.1:0-5470 GCA_964552105.1 uncultured Syntrophaceae bacterium | reverse complement strand
CTGGGCCCTCGCCCTCTCGGTGTACGCAGCCGAGATGGCGCCGCCGGCTTCAAGACCGATAGGCAAAATAATCTAGATATTGTGGAAATGATTCAAAACTATCAATACGGGCTTGTAACTATTCATGCACGCACCACAAACAGAAGCAGATCAACTCTCAGGGCCCTCAATTCACGTCCACCTTGTAGTATTTGGAAGAGGAGCCAAACGATCCTCGCCTATCCGACCCCACACACCCACCCCACCAGCGCCGCCGCCACATAGCCACATGAGACCAGGGCAAGCAGCCACAGGGCCAGCGACAAGAACCAGCAGAAACACAGAGAGGGCGGCGTCGGAAAATCTATGCCTTTAGGGATGGGAAGAAGGCGAGTTCTTAGAAAGTGTTATTATAAATCAAGAATTAATATTTAAGAAAGAAAGCACGGAGAAACTGGAAAAATGCCAAGAAGCAGCGAGAAAGGCTTGGGAAACAAGAAAGAAGCGTGAAGATCATGAGTGAATACGACCTAAAGAAATCTACAAAAATTGGTCAACTATACCCCGTCCTCGTGGATGCGAAAGGAAATATTATCGATGGACTTCACAGACAAGAAGCAGATCCGAGTTGGCGTACAGAGAAAATTCCAGAAATAGACACGGAGGAAAAGCTTCTAATCGCAAGGTGTATAGCAAACTGGCATAGAAGACCCATATCCAGAGAAGAAAAAGAACAATGGATTAACGACTTAGCACGACTTTATGTAAAACAGGGATATAGCGTTTCTGGACGAAGGGATGGTTCATCTGGAGCACCACCCAATGAAATCGTAAATAAAATACATGAAGAAACAGGCATATCAAAAAACACGATAAGAGGATATTTGTCTAAAGAATTTATCAGAACAGAATATAGGGGTGGTTCAGAACCTATAATCCCTGCATCTCAACGAATTGAAACTGAACTTGGTTCAACATATGTAGAGCGTCACCGTGAGGAAGTTCGAGAGGAAATTCTGGATGAGGTTAAAGAGGAAGCAGTAGAAAGAGCGAAAGAAGAACTCTCCCAAGATATTGATTTCATAACTGAAACCATTGAAAAAGCCCCTGAAGTTGTACCAAATCTCCCACAGAAAACGCTTGAACGTGCAAAGAAGGTACTAAAACCAAAGAAGGAAATGGGAGTGAAAGAAGGCACAATCTACATAGTAGGTGAGTATGAATGTCCACACTGCAAAAAACATTATCTGATAAAGTGCAACGGGAAAAAAGATTGGGTGGAATAGAACTCTTTAAAGAGCCTATTCCTAACATAGACGGTATTATTGTTTATTTTAGTAAAACTCCATATGACATTGTATGCCCGCATTTTTGGGAATTAAGATGGGCTTTCGGATGCCCCTTTGATTGTGCTTATTGTTATCTTCAAGGGACGGGTAGAGGAAATAAAAAACCACGATACAGACCAATCAACAAAGTCATCAGGGCAATCGACAAAGCATTCACACACGATTATTTCTTGAAACACCCATCGATCTTTAACAGTGGTGAATTATCCGACTCTCTAATGAATCCGATATATATGAGGCAGATTGCCGATTTCTATGAAACCCAAGACGATCATAAACTCCTTTTACTAACAAAAGCCCATAAAGTCAACTGGCTAACTGAAAAACCTAAAGAACAAACGATAGCAAGTTTCAGCCTTAACAGCGATGAAGTATATCGAAGATGGGAAAAGAGAACTTCATCGCCACAACAAAGGATTTCTGCCGCTAAAGAACTTGCGGAAATGGGGTATGAAGTTCGATTAAGAATAGACCCAATCTTTCCAGTAGATAATTGGAAGAACCAATACGAGGATCTTGTTTATTCGGTGTTTTCTGAATTACCATCAGACCCGACTAGGATTACGTTGGGAACGCCTAGAGGTCTAAAGAAAACTCTCATTTTTGCTAAAGATAGATCATGGGAGAAAGTAGCTTTCACAGATAATCCTGAAAAAACAGGATGGGGTAAGAAAGCACCTAAAGCTATTAGAAAAGAAATTTACACCTTTTTCTACGATAAACTAGAAAGTTTAGGATTTGATAAAAAAAATATTGCGATGTGTAAAGAAACAAAGTCAATGTGGAATGAACTGGGTCTTGATTATAAAAAAATCAAATGTAATTGTGTGTGGTAATTATGGAATACGAAGGCATATTAAAAATAAAACCTCACACACTAAAGAAATACAATATATTACGGAAATATCTTCATGTCTGCAAAGTATTCAACGATAAATATCATAATTTTGTATATGTTGATACACATGGTGGAAGCGGTAGAGTATCACTCGAAGGAAAAACCGATGAATATCTTGATGGCTCGCCCCTCATTGTAGCCCACTATGATGATACTTGGCCTTGTCACATATGTGAGATTGACCCACAAACATACAAAGCTCTAGAAGAATCTGTTTGCGAGTGTGAAAACGTTAGGACTTACTTTGGAGATAGCAACGATATAATTCACGAAATACTGGGAACTATCGAACGTGGAAAAAAATTTGTGTTATTCTATGTAGATCCAAGTGCGCTAATTTATACTGGATCAGATGGAGCATCATGTGACCAAGTACGAGCTGGTACAATCAAAGCCATTACAGAATTCCCAAGAACTGAACTCCTACTAAATTTTCCACTTATGTCGATATTACGTTGTGCTGGAGACTTTTTTAGCAATCCACATGAACCTAGAGCAATATCGAATGGAGACAGAGTTTCAACTTTCATGGGATCTGAATCGTGGAAAGAGCTAACGGTTCGAAATAGAACGCCCAGAGATTATCTTGAAGTATTCATCGAAGAAATGTTAGAATCTTATAATTTTGTAGGAGCATATTTAGTAAGGAGTACCGAAAAAAATCTTCCTCTTTATTATCTTGTTTACTGCACACATAATTTTACTGGAGCGAAAATAATGAGAGATATAATGAATAAAGAAGATGATTTTCCGATTCACTATAGTTTTGATTTAGGAAGATTTCCAACTTTTGATGAGATGTATCCATTAGGTCAATTTATTTTTGAGAAATAAAGAATAATGATGTGTGGTAGTATAACATGATCCATATTTCGAATCAATTAGTGAAACAACTAAGAAAAATAATAACAGATTCCGATGAAATTAAAGATATTAAAAATAAAATTGAGATCGTCTCTACATCTTTAGATATTAAACCAGCATTTTTGGATTTGAACTCTGAAAATAAGTTATTTCCTTTAAGGAGATTGTCCTCGTTGTTTAAATTAAAATATATGATTACTGATCCTATCCCATTATATTATACAAGGAAACCAGATGTTAAAGAAAGTTTCATGCGGGCTTCATTGGAGGTTTGGAATAGTAGACGGCCAATCTGGATTTTTTCGGATACTAAAGTTGAGGCAATAATTTCAGAATGTATTCAAGGGAAGAGAAATCCAGGATTTCTTTTAGGATATCCTGAATGCTGTATCAATTGGCATGAAAAAATTAGGGCATCTGAAATTGAATCTGTTTTTCAAGAGGTTGAAAAAGCAATCGTTGCAGATCTTCATTTATTGAATGGTTATCACGGGGGGTCAGAAGAGGAAATGTATAAACATATACTCTCTCAATGGAGAATACCTTTTCCAAACTATGCATCTGAAACACATAGGCTATACCCTTTTGTCCCTCATTGGGCTTGTCCTTCCTGCTTAGAAGGTAAATCAAAAGGAACTGAGAAAATTAACTCTCAATATAAAAAAGTGGCAATGCAGTTGGATCCCGAATATGTTCATATTATCGAAGATTCAGTTTAAACGATCATCGTTTAGTAAGGCACTTAGTGGTAATGTAAGCAATGAAGAAATAGGAAAAACGGTTAAGGAAATTTTACAGAATTGTGAGTGATTCCTTTTTCATCAGCAACCGCTTTTAACAACCGCTATTAACAACCCTTAATTAAAAAGAACCGAGTTCCCCAAGCCGCATATATCATTAGTAACTTAGAAAGGGAGGAAGTAAAATAGAAATGGTCAGAATTACAGGCGATTTATCCCAAAATGGTTCAAACACTGAACCCTTTGCCGGATTATGATCTTGGTCTCAGACCTTCGTTCTCACACGATACAAGGTTTAAATCGAGTCTTCTCGTATATTCAAACTCAGCCTGCTCCACGTGGAGCACTAGGATTTGTATCCGTGTGATTTCCAGCCGGGGAACCTGTAGCCTGGCCTGTAGATGGATATGTGAGACCAGCCCAGGACCTCCTCGTGCTTCCACTCCAGGCCCCGCTCCTCCAGGATGCGGTTGAAGGCTTCCTCTCTTCCATCGAAAAGCCGTTCATCGGAACACGAGGTGCCAGCCGGTGTCGTCAATTAAACACGTCTATTCCCCAAAAAAACATCAGGACAGGGTTTTTGGATGGTGCCGCCGGGGTGATAGAATACCTCGTTTATTTTTCCCAGGTTTTCATTATTGAAGGTGTCTCGTCGTTTGGCGTTGGTCTCAGGGCTTCACGAGGTTTGTGATGTCTTTGACGGGCCTTATCTTGGTGGTGGAGCCTTTCTCCGTGTAGTGTGAGTCGGCCACGAACACCTTGTTTCCGGTGGAGGCCTGGTAGAGGGATAACGCGATGAGCGCCAGGGGGCACGTGACGTCGGTCTCTTTTTTCCTGCCGTGGGTGTGCTCGGCCCATATGCAGTCGTTGACGTTGAAGAGGTAGGCCTGGGGGCCGGTCTCGGTGAGGCTTACGTCGGCTATCCCGAGCTTACGGAGGTGGCCTGCGATGATGGGCACGAGGTCCTCAAACCCGAGCCTGTCGACGTCTATGTCCTTCAGTTTCACGTTCTCGCACAGGCACTCGACGAGGTTGATGAGGACGGCGTCGGAGTTGCCGAGGGTCTCCCTGACGCCGATCTGGTACGACGTTATTATGTCATGAAGAGCTAGGCCGAATATCTGACAGTCGTTCAACGTCATCCGCGTTACCCCCGCACGGATTGTATCGTCTAGGTCTCTGTGAGTTTCACTTAAAACTGTTCTTTTTCTGGGGTTAATGCCTGTTCTATCTTCTTGACCAGCTCGGCCAATCTTCTCCCCTTGGGTGTGAGCTCTGTCTTCACTATTTTCACTCTCCCGTTTGGTTGCATCGTCACCTCCTCGATGAGGCCTACATCTGCCATTGCCTTTGTTATCCTGTAGAACTTGTCTCGGTTGATGCCGTTGTCTCTCATCATCTCTATGAGGTCCAGTCTCTCCATCTTCTGCGTCTCCTGTTCGGCGAGTATGAGGATGTAGGTGAGGGTTCCCTTGGTGTTGTCGATTGTCTGTAAGGCTTCGCTGGGCTCCATGATGGTTTTGGGTTCTCTAAATCGCGAATAAGATTATGCTTCTATATTCAATGATTACAGAATGATAGAATGTATTATATGTTAGTTTCAACCCACAATACACACAACTATATGAGGCACCAAAAAA
>CAZKGS010000163.1:0-5501 GCA_964552105.1 uncultured Syntrophaceae bacterium | reverse complement strand
AAGGCCGATGGGGGCATCGGCCCCTACATAAAATCCGGGGTGAGAGGTATTATATGGCAAAGAAGAAATCAGTGTCGTACAAGGATGCCGGTGTTGATATCGACAAGGCCGGCAACTTTGTAGAAAAGATAAAACCATTTATTAAGTCTACATCACGTAAGGAAGTCTTTAGCGATATTGGTGGTTATGGAGGTTTGTTTCATCTGGACACAGCAAAGTATAAAAACCCTCTCCTTGTGTCATGCACCGACGGAGTGGGTACGAAGCTTCAAGTAGCTCAGATGATGGGCAAACATGATACAATCGGGATTGATCTTGTTGCTATGAGTACAAATGATTTGATTGTCCAGGGAGCCGAGCCTCTTTTCTTTCTCGATTATTTAGCTACAGGAAAAATAGACATTGAAGCAGGCGTAAAAGTCGTCGAGGGCATCGCCGAAGGGTGCAAACAATCCGGTTGTGCTCTTATCGGTGGAGAAACCGCCGAGATGCCCGGGTTTTATAAAGATGATGAGTACGATCTTGCCGGTTTCTGTGTCGGAGTTGTCGAGAGAGACAGGTTGATCGATGGTTCGGAAATCGGAGTCGGGGATCAGATCATCGGGTTAGCTTCCAGTGGTATTCACAGTAATGGTCTTTCTCTTGCCAGGAAGGTATTGTTTGAAGATTCAAATCTAAATGTCGATGACAGGCTTGAGGATCTCGAAACTTCCGTCGGCCTGGAACTTCTCCGTCCGACAAAAATCTATGTAAAAAGCTTGTTTAATGTAATCAAGAATTTTAGTGTAAAAGGATTGATTCATATCACGGGTGGTGGATTTATAGACAATATTCCCCGGATATTACCTGATCCGTGCCAGGCCGTTATCACCAAAGGAAGTTGGGATATACCCCCAATATTCAAGATCATCCAGGAGATGGGAAATGTGGATGAAACGGAAATGTACAGGGTGTTCAATATGGGTATAGGAATGATGATAGTTATTTCCGGGAAAGAATCAAAAGAATTGATGGAAAGACTTGAAGTCCTCGGCGAGAAAGCTTATGTGATCGGATCAGTTGCCAAGAGGGACAAAAATCAACCATCTGTTGTATTTGAGGAAGAAACATGAACAATAAAGTTAACATCGGCGTTCTTGTATCCGGCAGCGGGTCCAATTTTCAATCAATCATAGATCAGACCGAAAATGGTAATCTTGATGCGGTGATTAAAGTGGTTATTTGTAATAACCCGGATGCCTACGCCCTGGAAAGGGCAAAAAAACACAACATTCCTTCGGTTATCATCGATCACAAGGATTTTAAGGACAGGAGTGAACTTGACGAAAAAATGATCGATATCCTCAAATCATATTCGGTGGAACTTGTCATTATGGCGGGATTCATGAGGGTATTGACCCCCCTTTTCATAAAAGCCTTCCCCATGAGAATTATGAACATACATCCTGCCATTCTCCCCTCATTTCAGGGCACTCATGCCCAGGAAAGGGCATTCAATTACGGTGTGAAGTTTTCAGGGTGTTCTGTTCATTTTGCTGATGAAGGCGTTGACACCGGTCCGGTTATAATTCAATCAGTCGTTCCCGTTTATGACGACGATACTGCTGATACACTTCAAGAAAGGATACTCAAAGAGGAACACAGGATATTCCCTCAGGCAATTCAATTCTATGCTGAGGGCAAACTTGAAGTTGTCGGCCGAAAGGTTCATGTTAAGAATCACAAGAAGATTGATGAAATCCCTTTGCATAATCCTCCACTAACCAGGTTTTGATAGTTTCGTAAAAAGTCGAAAATACTCCCTCTCCCTTGATGGGAGAGGAATTTTACGAAACCATCAAGTTTTGATGGATATTAAGGAATTAGGGATTAATTGCGAGATCGGTTCCGCTTAATCCTCTAATCCTTAATTAATCCTTAATCCTGGGGAAAGGATATGATTATCGTCAGTGCCTGTCTTTTAGGGATTAAGTGCAGATATGATGGAGCGAGTCGTCCTGAGAAACAACTGCTTTCCATAATGTCTGAAGATGTCTTTATTCCTCTGTGTCCCGAACAGTTAGGAGGCCTTCAAACACCCCGTTTACCAGCCTGGATAGTAGATGGCGATGGACTGGATGTTCTGAGTGGACGTTCTGCTATTATTGACTCAAACGGT
This sequence comes from uncultured Syntrophaceae bacterium, assembly GCA_964552105.1. Lineage (GTDB taxonomy): Bacteria > Desulfobacterota > Syntrophia > Syntrophales > UBA6807 > CAZGAK01. The sequence goes on along the minus strand of CAZKGS010000163.1, from coordinate 3,343 downwards.
CAAGATGTGACGGAACAGTTTCTGAGAGGAGCGGAAGAAGTAAGAAAACTTGCAAGACTGATGCAGATTGATGTTGCAATTATGAAGGAAATGAGTCCATCATGTGGTGTTAATCATATAAAAAAAGATGGTCTTATTATCAGGGGAATGGGGGTAACATCAGCGCTCCTGCTTGCGAATGGAATCAGGGTTATATCATCAGACAGGATAGAAGAAGAATATGTTCGATACCATCGTAACAGGAAATGATTTGAGCTCTCTCATAGCCGCCCTGGCTACAATGCGCAAGGGAAGGAAAACATTACTATTGCGTGAGGGGAATATCCCGGATTTCTACTCGGATTCGGGCTATACCTTTAACATCGATCCTTTTCCCTGGACAGGTCTTGGTCCGGGAGGTCGATTCCGGCAGTTATTGTCCGATATGGACATTCCTTTCATAGATCAATCCACAATTTACCCTTTAGATCCGGCTTTTCAGATAATCTTTCCGGAACACAGGGTAGATCTTTTCAGTGATATCGGGTTACAGTTGCAGGAGATAAAAAGAGAATTCTCTATTGATGTTGAGAGAGTCAAAACATTCTATGAATCAGTCTTCAGTAAAGAGAAGCTGATAGCGAATTTGATCGATGAAAAGCTGTATATACGCCCGGAGACAATCCCGGAATATTTGAAATTTATCTTCAATGTTCCGGCACTTATGTGGCATAAGACAGATCTGTCAAAAAAATTTCAACCTGTCCGGCAACATCCTTTTTTGAAAAATATTTTCGATGCCGAGACATTACTGCTTTCAAATCTTCATAAAGATGATCCCCCTCCCCTCTCTTTCGCGTATATACTCGCACTTCTTGTAGATGAATTTTACTATCATATCGGCGGTAAACATCACCTTATAGAGGCAATTGAAAGAAAGTTCGTGGACATGGGGGGAGTTGTTATTAAGGGTTGTTCTATCATAAGACTTAGCATGGCAGAACAAATTAAGGCAGATGTTATAATTAATGAAGAAGCATTCGAGATTAACAGCAACGATGTAATTATAAGTACAAAGTGGGAAAAATTTAAACCGTTTGTTCTTGACGATGAGAGATTTATAAAGTTCAGGGAAAAATATATGTCTGTTGAAAAATCATATTTTCCATTTACCATACATATGGGACTCTGTGATAAAGGTATCCCTGAGAGAATGACAGAATATGTAGTTATTATTGCTGACGAAAAAAAGCTGCTTACCAACGGTAATCTTGTTTTTCTTGAGATGAGCGCCCGGGAAGATACCGGACGAGCGCCTTCGGAAAAAAGGGCGATGAGTGCTTCCGTATTCCTCGAAGATTCTCCTTTGCGTCTTGGAGATGACGAGCTGAAAGAAATTTCAAAGAATATATTGAGAAATGTTGAAGATTTCTTACCCTTTTTCGAGGAAAATCTTGATTTCATAAATATTGACAAGTCTATTGAAACATCAAGAAAATATCAAGAAGTCTTGAATCAGAAGTATACGGAGAAGAAAAATTCAATCCCGGGTATTTCCCTTCTTTCAAATACAACTCCTGTAAAAAATGTATTTCTGACAGGTGGTATGATATTTGCCGGTCTTGGATTTGAAGGAGAAATTATCTCCGGATTAAATGCCGCAAATCTGGCGATTGAGGATGGGTAAAATGAAAGACACATTTTATGATTTTAATATTAAAAGCCTGGGAGAAAGAAAAATTCCTTCCCCTCACACACCCGGTTATTTCACAGACGATGATAAACGGATTCTCTTTAATATTCTCTATCAAAAAGATTTTGATACACTAAAAGATAAAAATGATCATTCTCTTGCCGTCGAGCTTGCCGGTCCGAGAGAAATGATCTATTTCGACCCGTCAAAGGTGAAGGCCGCCATTGTTACATGCGGCGGTCTATGTCCCGGAATCAATGACGTCATAAGAGCAATAACAATGCAGCTTCACTACCGTTATGGTGTGAAAAATATTGTTGGCATAAGGTATGGTTTTCAGGGATTCATTCCCAAATATGGCCATGATGTTATGGAATTAACTCCGGAGCTTGTTAAGGATATACATACTCTTGGAGGAAGTATCCTGGCTTCATCGCGGGGTGCTCAGGACATTGAAGAACTGGTCGATTCTATCTGTCAGATGAACATAAACCTCCTGTTCTGTATCGGCGGCGATGGAACCATGAAGGGTGCAGAGTCAATTACAGAAGAGATAACGAAGAGGAATCTGAATATAAGCATTATCGGCATACCGAAAACGATAGATAACGATCTGAACCTGATAGATAAAACCTTTGGATTTGATACGGCAATTTCCGAAGCAGTAAAGGTGATCCGGTGCGCTCATGTGGAGGCCAAAGGTGCACCCATGGGTATAGGTCTCGTCAAAATTATGGGCAGGCAATCAGGGCATATAGCTGTCAGTGCAACCCTGGCGCAAAATGATGTAAACTTTGTATTGATACCGGAAGTGCCTTTTGGTTTTGACGGCGAAAAAGGATTTTTAAAGGTACTGGAGAGGCGATTAAAAAACAGCGACCACGCAGTTATCCTTGTGGCAGAAGGAGCCGGACAGGATCTATATGCCGAAACGGAATCTGTTGAAACCGATGCCTCCGGAAACGCGAAATTGCACGATACAGGTCTTTTGTTGAAAGATCGAATCGAAGAATATTTTAAGAAAATAAAAATGGAGATTAACCTCAAGTATATTGATCCAAGTTATACCATACGGAGTGTTCCAGCTAATGCAAGTGACAGTTTGTACTGTGCCATATTAGGACAATATGCCGTTCATGCCGGTATGGCAGGTAAAACAGGAATGGTCGTAGGCTTGTTTAATAACGAATATGTTCATCTTCCCATAAGTACAGTAACACTGAGAAAGAAAGTTGCTCCGAATGGCAATATGTGGATGCGTGCCCTTGAAGCAACGGGTCAGCCCTCATCAATGAAGAATTAGCAAAAAAGTCTTGCAAAAGATGCTTTTATGGGGTAGTAAGAATTTCAATTTTCCAAAGGAGTTTGAATAGATATGGCTCGAGTCTGTGAGATATGCGGTAAAAGACCGTCAGCAGGAAATAAAGTTAGTCATGCCAATAACAGAACGAAGAGGGTATGGTATCCTAATCTTCAAAAGTTACGAGTTATAAATGAAAAAACGGGCGCCGTAGAGAAAAAGAAGGTGTGTACGAGATGCTTACGTTCCGGTTTTGTTAAAAAGGCAATATGAGACCTTTGCATAACGTCCCCTTTTGCCCAATTTCTGCGTCAGTCTCAAATTTTAATCCTCGAAATATCCAATATATTCCTGTGGTTAAAATTTTCGCC
>CAZKGS010000162.1:0-5518 GCA_964552105.1 uncultured Syntrophaceae bacterium | reverse complement strand
TATAAACACCGGTACTCATATCCAGAAGACGCATAACCAGGTTTTCCCCGTATATGGTAGGAATGGAAGAGACCCTGATATTAATTTCCTTATTTTCTATCTTCACCGTAAATCGCCCGTCCTGAGGGATCCTTGATATGGCGATATCCATATTTGAAAGGATTTTTATTCTCGAAATGATCGGCAGTATCATGGATTTTGGCGGCGACGGCACTTCATGAAGTTTCCCGTCTATTCTGAATCGCAGTTGAACAGTATGTACCTCCGGACTGATATGGATGTCACTTGCCCCTTCTCTTACCGCCTGTGTAACGATGGAATTGACTAAACGAACAATCGGCGGCTCAGCAGCTTGATCCTGCAGTGAACTTACCTGAACTTCCTCCATGCCTTCATGATTAACATCTCCGGGCTCGACATCCATTTCTACATCATCTGCCTTCTCCAACCTTTCCATAAAACCAGATTGCATTCCATATGTTAATCTGATCAGCTGGCTCATTTCGCGCTCAGAACAAACGACAGGCTCCACCTCCATCCTGGTAATAAATTCAATATTATCAAGAGCGTTGATATCCATAGGATCAACCATGGCTACCGTCAGAAGACTTTTCTTTTTTCTCAGCGGGATCACCTTATTTTTCTGACAAACATCAAGGGGTAACAACTCTATCAGATCGGGATCTGTCGGATACTTGTCGGGACTGTACTTGTCGATCTTCAATTGCTTGCTTAGAACATCAATAAGCTGACCTTCACGAACGATACCCCGTTGAATCAGATACTGTCCAAGCCTGAGCCCTGCTTTCTTTTGGCCAACCAGGGCCTGCTTCAACTGAGCCTCCGTCAACAATGTGGCTTCTATAAGAATTTCCCCTAATTTTTTCCTTCTTCTCAAGATTAATTCTCTCCTATATCTTGCCTTATAAATGATTCTGTTGATTAATGGTCTTTTCGCCCAATCTCTGCGTTATGCTCAAAAAATAATCCTCGGAATATCAACTATATGCCTGCGGTTATTTTTTTTCGCATGCCTTGATCTTGAACGAAAATCCTCATAAATCAACAAAATCATAAGTTTGCGAAAAAAATAGTGTCGTCCCCCCACTTTGATATAATTTCCGCGTCACGGAAAACAGGGGGCGGCAGCTTCTCAATGGCTTTTTGTGCAGACCTTTCATCAATAAAACCACTCCTGAGGAATACCGAAAAATTCAGACCTTCACGGCTGTTCCAGTAAGGAAGTATTTGCATAGGATGTATTTTATTGGAATATTTTTGCAGCAACCTGTGCGCTTCACCAAGCTCCCCTCTCTTCCCCACCTGTACCCAATATTTCAGGAGTGAAGGCTCCGATTTTGTCGGAATGACTGGAAAACTGATTATATCTCCCGCCTCCACATGGTTCAGATTTTTTATGTGGGGGTTGGCTTTCCTGATCCGACGGAGATATCCGTCCTCACAATGACCATAAACACTTGCTATCATTCCTGAGACTATCCATCCCTTTTTCACTCTTAATCTGCCCAATATGGGAGGATATTCGAAAGCATTAATGGCTTCACGAACAGAATCGGATAGAATTTTCACCTCAGTATCTGTCGATGCATCACCCTCAACTTCTGTTGTTACTTCATTTTCATCTTCTTTTTCTTCCTGCGCAATAACCGACTCCCCGGATTGAAGATTATTTGACTTGTTATCTTCCAGGCTTTTTATATTCTTCTCAGGAGCTACACTCTGATCAATAACCTTTGCTAACTCATAGCGAGGGGATTCCTTCTCTGTTAATAGAGGCACCTCTAAAAAGTGAACGACATTCGAATGAACATACCTTTTCACATCGTCAACCCCTAAGCCCATAACAAGTAAGATAATAAGCAAGCAGGAAAGAAGGGTTACTCTTGCCCACGATATAGATTTCTTTCTGTCGGAATCCTCCCTGTGTACACAGGCTCTGACCAGAAAACAGTTTACCCTCGTTCGATTCTGAACAATAACGGTCAGAATGATCTGATGGCAGAGTGTTACTATTTTCCGCGGATAGCCGCCTGTAGCATTGAATATTGACCGCATGGCAGGGTATGTAAAATGTAGAGGATTTTTCCCTGTCTTGCTCGCCTTCTTCATCCGGTATTGAATCATCGACCGGGTATCGCTAAAATTCAGGGGCCCTAAATCATATACAAAGTTAATACGATCTGTAAAGTTGCTCCGCTCCTCAAGAGTTTTTCGAAATTCATTTTGAGCAAAAATAACAATTTGCAGTAATTTATACTCGTTCGTTTCGTAATTGAGAAATTCCCTTAATATCTCCAGGCAAAAATCAGGAATTTTCTGTCCTTCATCTATGATCAATACAATAACATTCTCTTTGTTAACCCCCTGTTCAAGGAGATAATTCTTTATTTCCTCCTTTAACTGCCATTCCGTCACAGAATCCCCCGCCTTTTCTTCCAGGCCGAACATTCTGCGTACAGCAGACAAAAACTCTACAGAATTGCTAAAACAGGGATCGAGAAGAAGGTGTGTCTTGACACTTTCATCGCCATCAAATTTACCGATCAGCCGGCGGCAAAGGGTCGTTTTACCGGTTCCTACATCTCCAATTACAACATTTAATCCGCGCCGCAGACGTATTGCGAGTTCCAGGTTCTGAAGGCATTTTACATGCTGCGGAGATTGATAGAAAAACTCCGGTTCCGGAGAGTTCGAAAAAGGTTCCTTGATGAAATTTAATATCCTGAAATATTCCATTTGCTTTGTAAAAACCTGTCAAGAAAACACGAAAGAACGAAAATACCATTTTCCGTCATTCCGGCGAAAGCCTGAATCCAGTCTTTTCAGGCAGTTGCAGACCATATAGACTCCGGTTTTCTCAGGGTGCTGTCACATCGCCCGCCGTACCTGCCTTTAAAATACGAGGTGTAATGAATATGAGCACTTCTTCCATGTCCTCCGAGTCATATTTACCCTTAAAGAGCCATCCCAAAACGGGGACGTCCTTTAACCCCGGTATTCCGCTGTTCTTGTTCTGCTTCTTTTGCTTTGTAAGACCTGATATGACAACGGTCTCCCCGTCCTTCACAATCAATGTTGTATCCGTCTGTTTTCTGAAAATATAGGGATTCCCCTGAACGTTTCGCGTATCATCCACTTCGTCCTTCTTTACATTGATCTTCATTTTCATATTTTCCCCGTCGATTACATGGGGTGTGATCTCCAGTCTCAAAACTACATCTTCAAACTTAACTTCACGATTACCGTCTTTATCAACAGACACGTACGGCACTTTTGCACCATTTTCGGTGAAGGCTGTCTGGTTGTCGAGTGTAGTAATAGACGGACTTGAAAGGATATTTAGTCTTCCATCATTTTGGAGGGCATTCAGCTGCACATCAAGGATGCTCCCTCCGATTGTACCAAACATTAATCCGAGGGACCCCATACCGCCGGCTGCACTCATTGCTGACGCTGATGCCGGAAAATTGACACCATAACCTTGTCCGCTAATGCCTGCCGTACCATAAGTGGGTGAGTAGCCTCCTGATGTTGCCGGATTTGTTCCCACTGTACCGCCTGAGCCGCCCGGCGTAATAAAATACTGGTTATTGTTCGCCACATTGGTATACATTCCCCCCCACTGAATGCCCAAACTCCTGGCCGTGTCTTTCGTCGTTTCAACAATATTCGCCTCTATCAAGACCTGGGGCGTGGGTTTGTCTATTTTTTCAATCATTCCAACAACTTTTTTCAGATCATCCCTTGCCGCATGAATAATAAGGGAGTTCGTATGCTCGGTGACTTTTATTGATCCATAGGTTTTTCCCTTTTCGTCTTTTGTGAGAAATCCTTCCAGGTTCTTAGCAAGCTTTTCAGGATCAGCAAAATTGACAGGAACGACCATGGTCATCAACGGCGACCTCTCTCTCTTCTTCTCCTGAACGGATTTCAACTTCAAGTCATTCTCCAGGTCTTCTACTGTCGCTATCCGTATGATATTACCTTCCCATACATACGTCAGCATCTGTGAACGCAGTATGCTGAGAAATGCCTGATCCCACGGAACAGTCTTGAAATCTACACTTACACGCCCCTGTACCTCTGATTTTATCAATATATTCTGGTCTGCTGCCCGTGCTAACGCACGAATCACCATTTTTATATCGGCGTTGTGCATTTTAAGAGTTACTTTATCAGTAGGGAGAGCTTTTTCCTCCGGAGGAATTTCTCCCTCCTTCAGCCCTGGTTCGGGCGGTATTTCAATGGATCTTATCCTCGCCGTGGGCGAACTGCCCCTGGACTCCCGGGCCATTATCTTCCATTTTTCGAAAAATGGATCTTTTTTTACCTTTTTTGTGCCGGCACAGCCGAAAAGCAACATGCCTGCCACAATGGCAACAACAAAACATACAACCTTTTTTCTTTTATTAAATACTTTCAAAACCATCCCCCATATAATACAAAGGTTCAAGGAACAAGGAACAAGGTGCAAGGAACAAGGTGCAAGGAACAAGGTGCAAGGGGGAAAACCAATTTAATCCTTTCGCCTTTGACCTTCATCCTTTAGCCTTTAGCTCTCAGCCCTCATTGCTCATTGCTCATTGCTCAGCCCTTGCGGCTTTGCCGCCTATTCTTCTTTTAAAAATGGAACGGTTATTTTCTCTCCACCTCTTTTATCTACAACAATTACACTGGAGGGATTTATACGTTTTACTTTATATCCACTCATTTCCAATTCATCTCCGACCTGATAGTCCATCCCGTTTATGATGGCAACCTTCTTCCTGCCGATCTCAAGATAACCGCTATAGACAAAATTACCTTCCCTCATGCTTCTAACGGCCTTACCTGTCCTTTTTGAAGCAAACATATTGGACGCAGAGAAGGGATCATCTGCCCACCCTTCTTCAGCACGAAGAGCGATATAAGCTTCGGCCCTCTCAGGCTCACTCTCTTTTAAAACATCTGAAATCTCTTTGACCAGCATGTTTTTATTGACTGCCTTAATCTCTTTACCGACACCGCGATTTACAGTGGCAGGTTTTGATTTTCCGGCCGGCGAGGCGATGAAAAAGCTATACGCACCATACAGGATTGCCAGAACCGCCATGAAAACAAAAATTTTTTCCCGTCTCGACATATCAGACCTTTATGTAAACCCTTTTCCCCCGGACTAGGGGGGATTACAGGATTAGAGGATTATCCCCTGATCCCTGCTCTTAATTCTTTCAGCCCACTCCCAGCCACAATTTCATCTTAAATTCCTTATATGTTGCCCCTTGCTGAATTTCTATCTCCTCTATTTGTCTCACATATGAAACTTTACCCAGTTCTATTAAAAAATTGCGAAAACTGAAAAAATCTCCCCTGACGGTTGCGTTGATCAATATGGAAGTCTGTCCCCTTGAGAGGGTTGTAAAATCCGGACTTACTGACACAATTTTAGTGTGGGATTTTCTTGCCACCCCTTTGAATATTGACGGAATTAAATCAATATTGTTTTTGGGAAGTGTTT
>CAZKGS010000161.1:0-5534 GCA_964552105.1 uncultured Syntrophaceae bacterium | reverse complement strand
TAATTGAACGTGTTTACCATAATGTAGGTTTCTACCGAAAAACTTTTGATGAAGCTGGAATTACCCCGGATGACATAAAAACTTTGGACGATCTCCATAGGGTCCCATTTACTACAAAAGAAGACCTGAGAGATAATTATCCATTCGGCCTCTTTGCAGTACCAATGAGCAATATCGTAAGGCTACATGCATCGTCGGGCATTACTGGCAGGGCTACTGTTGTCGGATATACAAAGAGAGACATTGAAACATGGTCAAAACTCATGGCCAGAGCCTTCGTTGCTGCAGGTTTGACTAAGAACGATATTGTACATAATGCTTACGGATATGGACTTTTCACCGGAGGGCTTGGAATACATTATGGCGCGGAGATGCTTGGAGCAAGCGTGATTCCTATTTCAGGTGGTAATACAAAAAGACAGATTATGATATTACAAGATTTTGGTCCCACGGTCATATGCTGCACCCCCTCTTATGCCCTCTTTCTTGCAGAACAGGGTGAAGAAATGGGGTTAGACATGAGGTCATTGAAGTTGCGTGTCGGGGTTCTTGGTGCCGAACCGTGGAGTGAGAAAATGAGGCAGGAAATAGAAAACAAGTTAAATATTACAGCGCTTGATATTTATGGACTTTCCGAGATCATGGGTCCCGGGGTAGCTATGGAATGCAGAGAGGGCCATAAAGGTCTCCATATATTTGAAGATCATTTCATAGTAGAAACTATTAATCCAGTTACAGGAGAAGTTCTGCCGTCCGGTGAGGAGGGAGAACTGGTGTTTACCACTATAACAAAGGAGGCGTTTCCCTTAATCCGGTATAGAACCAGAGATATATCAAAGCTGATAATGGAACCCTGCAGGTGTGGCAGAACATATGTGAGGATGGACCGTGTGTCCGGCAGGAGTGATGACATGCTCATTATAAGGGGTGTCAATATATTCCCGTCCCAGATAGAAAACGTTCTTATTGGCATAGAGGGGCTTGAGCCCCATTATCAGCTTGTAGTGTACAGAGAAGATTCACTTGATGTCCTTGAGATACATGTAGAGGTGAGTGAAGAGGTTATTTCTAATTCAGATGAAGTACGGGTACTTCAAAATATTGAAAGACGTATTGCGAGGGACATAAAAGACTACCTGGGCGTGTCGGCAAGGATAAAACTGGTGGAACCAAAAACCCTGCAACGCTTTGAAGGTAAGGCCAGTCGTGTAATAGACAAAAGAAATATTTAAAGTTCTCTTTAGTAAGGAGGCAGTTATATGAAGGTGGAACAGATATCCATATTTCTGGAGAATAGACCCGGGGGTCTTGAAAGTGTAACAAGGGTATTGGGGGATGCTGACATAAATATCAGGACGTTGGTCCTTGCTGATACAACGGACTTTGGTATCCTTCGACTTATTGTTAATGATGTGGATACCGCAAAGAAGGTACTAAAAGAAAATGGCTTTTCCGTGGGTCGCACAACAGTAGTGGCAGTGGAGGTGCCTGATCGACCGGGTGGTTTGCACGGCATTCTTGAGGTACTATCGAAAAGTGGCATAACTGTTGAGTATATGTATGCATTTGTGGAAAGAAGCGGACAGAATGCGGTTATGATTTTCAGGTTTGATTCTACAGATGCAGCAATTGAGGTTCTGTTAAAAAACGGCATTACGGTACTGCCGGGCGAAAAGGTTTACAGTATTTAAACGGAATATGTTTGTTTTATGTTGCGCCCCTTACCCCGCCTACAAGGCGGGGCTTGCGGGTGGGCTCCCGGTCAAAAAGTTATAAATAAGAGAAAAGAACTTCTTGAACTTCTAAAAGAAAGGATATATAGGTTCGCTGAGTTTCATGTAGGTAAATAAAAGAGGAGGTCTTGAATTAATGGCCAAAATGTTGAAGGATACACTAGAAACGATAGAAAAATACAAAAACTCCAGCCCACATTATGAGGAACTACTGGATATACTGGAGGAGATATTGATCCTGCGGGAAGAATATCGACACAATATGAACGAGAGTATCTTCCAGATAGATGAAGAACTTATAGAAAAAAAACTTTCTGGTGGGTTGACACTGGTTGATTTTTCGGGTGGAAAGTTTGATTTAGCCAAACCTAAAAAATACTTCCTGGCACTCCTGAAAATAGCGGAAAAGCAAACTCCTGATGAAACCAGAAAATTCGCCCAAAAAGTTAAAAAGGGTACCACTGATTATGAAAAAATGATTCGCGATTCTTTTACAATCTCCAATGATGAAGAGACCTTGAAAGAACTGGAAGATGAATCCCTTGATTTAGTAGAATTGTTTCTGGAAGAAAGCCTGAGGCCTGCTCTTGAAATCCTTGCAGAAAAGTACGGTAAAATCATCGGGGAATCGGAATGGTCTGAGGGCTACTGTCCCATATGCGGCAAGGAACCCAAGATAGGAACATTAAGAGGAGAAGGGGGGCAAAGATTCCTTTTCTGCAGCCAGTGCGGACTCGAATGGAACTTCATGCGCATTAAGTGCCCATTCTGCGGTAACGAAGAACAGCAAACGTTAGCCTACTTTACCGTTGAAGATGATGAGAAATATCGAGTCGATGTATGTAATGTTTGTAAAAGGTATATCAAAACAGTGGACTTTAGAAACATAAAAGAAGAACCCAACCTTGACGTTGAGACCATCGCTACATTACATCTTGATATGTTGGCCAATGAAGAAGGTTATATGTAATTTTCAAGCATTCAGCCATCAATGAAGCTCCCCGCCCACAGGGCGGGGCTTGCGGGATGTACGCTACCGGTCATCAGCGTTCAGCCAAAATAAAGGGTTATGCTAAGAACTGTTTTTTATCTTGCTGATGGCTGACAGCCGACAACTAACTGCTTGCCAATGAATGATAATGACATTGTTAAGGTAGTCAATGTCCTGAAAAGAGAGTTGGAAATCTGTGAACCTCCTATTGTATCATCACTGGCAGAGGAAACTCACAGTCCCTTTCAAATCCTCATTTCAACATTGCTGAGCCTGAGGACGAAGGATGAAATAACAGCAGTTGCCTGTAAAAATCTTTTCGCCCTGGCTTCCACTCCGGAGGAAATGTTGAAACTCTCCGAGGAAAAAATCATCAGAGCAATTTACCCTGTAGGTTTTTACAGAAATAAGGCTAAAACCATACTCTATATCTGTCGGGAGTTGATTGACAAGCACGAATCAAAAGTTCCTGATACCGCTGAAAAGCTACTTGCCTTGAAAGGGGTGGGAAGGAAAACCGCCAACCTTGTGGCAGCTCTTGGATATAACAGAAAAGAGATATGCGTGGACACACATGTTCACAGGATTTCAAACCGCCTCGGTTATGTCAAAACAGGAACTCCTGAAAAAACCGAATATGCACTCAGAGAAAAACTCCCGCAAAAATACTGGTCTATTTATAACACCCTAATGGTGACCTTTGGCAAAAATATCTGTCGCCCGGTATCTCCATTTTGCAGCAAGTGTCCTGTCTCAATGCAATGTGACAGGGTGGGTGTAGTCAGAAGCCGATAGAGATGAACGAATGCCGATAGCTAATATATATATAGCCTTTGTTATCTTGATAGTTTCTTTCACTGTTCTGGCCAAGACAGCGGACTGGCTTGTGGAAGGGGCCGTCGGCCTGTCCTGTATACTGCGTTTGCCTAAAATTCTTATCGGGATAATTGTTGTCGGAGTCGCCACGACCGCACCTGAATTGATGGTATCGACAATCTCTGCATTTCTTGGAAAACCGGAAATTGCACTGGGGAATGCCATAGGATCGGTTATTTGTGATGATGGTCTTGCACTATCACTGGCTGTACTCATTTCATTAAGCCCAATACTGATAACAAGAAATATTTTCAAAATTACTGCGATCTTTCTCATTGTTGTTGATATTGTTGCCTACGCCCTGTGCTGGGATGGAACACTGAACCGTTGGGAAGGAATGTTACTGGTAGGCATGTTTGCCGTCTATGCCATTGTCATGATTTTCATCAACGGACATAAAAAAGAAGCTGTCTCACACAAGAAAGATGTAGCAAACTCAAAAATGTTTCTCATGTTTTCCTTTGGTTTGATTGGCATATTTGTGGCGAGTCGCTTTATTGTTTCATCGGCGGTTTTTATTGCCAATTACTTTAATGTTTCAGAGGCGGTTATAGCTCTTGGAATGGTTGCATTTGGTACCTCGATTCCGGAACTGGCAACATGTATTACCGCAGCTCGTAAAGGTGAGGGAGGGATTGCGGTAGGTAACATTCTTGGAGCGGACATATTGAATGTTTGCTGGGTTGCAGGTGTCTCGGCAATTGTTAATCCTCTTACAGTGGGAACAAAAATGACTCACTTCATGTTTCCGGCCATGCTGGTTATGGTGTTTGTTATGCTCGGATTGATGAAAATTAATTACAGGCTGGAAAGGTGGAAAGGCGGCGTACTCCTCGTCATGTATATATTATTCTTATTATCAATGATTATATTCTTCCCCCCACAGGTGGTGTGAGTTATAATATGGGGAGATGGTTGGTTATGCAAAACTCCTTACTAACATACTGACATCACCCAAATATCGCCTCTATACAAAGGAAAGTCCTCCAAAGCCTTCAAGATCATATTCGTCGGATAGCTCTGATAACTATATAAAAGAAGCATCAAAAAGACATGGAGTTGTCTTTCCGTTGCTGAAAGCCATAATGAAAGTCGAGTCGGATTTCAACCCACGTGCTGTTTCAAAAATGGTAGCGAGGGGACTTATGCAGATAATGCCCCATAATTTCAAGGCCTTTCGAATTAAGGATCCCTTTAATCCCCGGGGAAATATTATGGGGGTGCATGCTATTTTAAACAGTTACTGAATCGTTTTGATGGCAAAATTAAGCTGGCACTGGTAGCTTATCATGCTGGTCCGAATAATGTTGACTGCTATAATAAGGATCCCCCCTATTAAGGAAACAAAAGATTATATAAGAAGGGTTATGAAATATTATTACCCTGTAACTACTCAGGTACCCCTTACCGATTAAACAACAGTATTTTTATAGAGTACGGCGTCGGACTGCCTGCTTGATGAAGGTTATCATGTCACTGTAGCGGGAAAGGATTCATTGCAGGGATGCAGTCCACGGTGGGAAGTTCCTTGGGAGATCCATTCTTTTCCAACTAACTTTCCGAGATGTTCAATATCAGCTTGGCGTATACGATTTTTTAACTCCACATATTTGACTTCTTGTTTTATCTAAAATTATTTCAGTTGAAAACCCCTTCTTACTATCTCTTGATCCTGAGCCAGTCCGCTCTTATCGCTATATTGAAATCGTTTTCAGGTGCAGGGGGGGTTGCATAGAGTTTTGCCATATCCTGAGCCAGTCTGCTCTTATCGCCGTTTGCCTTTAAGTCCTCCAGAGCTGTCCTGATAGCCAGTTCCACAATAAGAGCCTTGGGGAGCTCACTCCCGTTATTCTTTGCCAGTTTCCTGAGCCTGTCCCAAGCCTCTTCCAAATCATTCATAGCAGGATAAGATAGATAAAAAGCGGCCTTTTTAA
>CAZKGS010000160.1:0-5616 GCA_964552105.1 uncultured Syntrophaceae bacterium | reverse complement strand
GGACACAGGGAGCGCCTGAAAAAGAGATTTTCCAGTGCAGGACTTGGTTCATTTCACGATTACGAAATATTGGAACTTCTATTAACTTATGCCATTCACAGAAAAGATGTTAAGCCACTGGCAAAGACCCTTCTGCAAAAATTCGGAGGCCTGAAAGGTCTCATGGATGCTGATTTATCAGATATTGAAGAGGTGGCGGGCATTAGTCCCCATTCTTCTGTTCTGATAAAACTTGTTAAGGAAATGGGAACGATATATCTAAAGGAAAAAGCAAGAGAAAAACCACACATATCATCCACGGAAGAACTCTTGAACTACTGTAAGTCTGCCATGGGGGGACTAAAGGACGAAAGGTTCAGCGTTATTTACTTAAATACCCGGAACAGAATCATAAAAGAAGAAATTATACAGGAAGGAACAGTCAATCAGGCGGTGATTTATCCGAGAAAGGTTCTTGAAAATGCTTTAAAACGAAAAGCATCGGCAATTATACTGGTTCATAATCATCCTTCCGGTCATGTGAAACCATCAGATGCAGACATTAGATTGACCAGAACCATTCAGGATACCGCAAAAGCTCTGGAAATAGCTGTTCATGATCATATTATTATCGGAGGAAACAACTATTTCAGCTTTCGGCAAGAAGGCCTGATGGCCTGATGCGGCAAAGCCGCAAGGGCTGAGCAACGAGCAATGAGGACTGGGAGCTAAAGGCTAAAGGTTTTTCCTTGATCCTTGATCCTTGTACCTTTTCACTGCTGACGCCAACATCTGCGCAAAAAACACAGTTGTTGAGAATAAAGATTCTAAAATGGTACGGGCATAAAAGTAATAATAAAGACAAAAAGGGTTATCCATCCCACCACTTTTCTCTTCTTGTCAAGGGGTATACTATCGTAAACAACCGGTGGATGATGGATGCCGATAAATAAGAGAAGAGTAAACCAGACAAGCCAGCCTGTCCATCCCACGAGACCAAGAAGTAACAGAACCGCCATGAATACTCTTGCCACAATTCCCTGTTTAGAACCAAAAATTGCATAGGCAATATGCCCGCCATCGAGCTGTCCTACCGGTATAAGATTCAACGAGGTAACCAGGAGTCCGATCCATCCGGAAAAGGCTACGGGGTGGAGAAGAAGGTTTGAATTTTCCGGCATAAAACCATGAACGATCCAGTTCAGAACAGAAAAAAGGATACAACTGCCGAGACGTATTCCCTGAACACCTGTAGAAGGCACCACGTCGGAAAGAGCAAGACCGATAACAAGAACAGGAATGGCAACAATCATCCCTGCAAGTGGCCCTGCAGCCCCCACATCAAGAAGAGTCCTTCGATCATACATGGGGGACTTCATTTTTATAACCGCCCCGAAGGTTCCTATAAAGGATGGTGCAGGAATAAAATAGGGAAGAGTTACGTCAACATGATGTTTCCTGGACATTAAATAGTGCCCAAATTCATGAGTCCCCAATATCAAAAGTAATGTAAAGGAAAAGGGAATGCCTTCCCATATGGATAAAGGATCTTCAAGGAGATTTACCCCCTGTTGCATAGCACCCGCTATCAGGGTGGTTAAAAGAGTTGCGATAAAAAGAAGGAAATTAACGTAAGGAATATTGCGTTTTTTATTTTCTATGAAATAAGCTGAGGAAAGCTGATCATCCATAACAATTAAGGCAAAAAAAAGAGGGGGATAAACATCCCCCTGTGCATGCTATATACTTATTCCCATCGAGTTATGCAGCAATATTGTTTTTGACTTCGGGCTTAATCTGTATTGCCTGCGAGAATGTTTTTTTATTACCTTAAAACTCTCGCAACATCAAGTTTAGCGCCTTGATTCTCAAGTACAGTCAGGTTTGTCATCGCACTTATGAATCGAGGAATTCAGGAATTAACTCTCTCTTTAAGCTCTTTTCCGACTTTAAAGAAAGGCAGTTTTTTAGGAGATACCTGTATCGTGCCGCCTGTCTTCGGATTTCTCCCCTTATATGAATCATAACTCCTTACCACAAAACTTCCAAACCCTCTGATTTCTATACGACCACCCTTTTTTAGTTCGTCGTTAAATCCTTTAAATATCATGTTGACAACATCCGTAGCTTGTCTCTCCGTGAGGTTTTCCTTATTGCCCAAGGCATCAATTAATTCAGATTTGTTCATATAACCCTCCCTTAAGAATACTAATAAATATATCGAAGGCTTCGGTATATATAATTTGACCACATCGCCTAACTTGCAAAACGGTATATATCTAAAAGACGTTGAAAGTATTATTTATTTTATTATTAATGTCAAGATAATTTTCAGGATTATGATCTTAGTAATCTTTCTACCTCTTTTTTTTGCAAATATCTAAAATTTCCTTGGCGAAGATCGCCGAGATGGATATCCCCAATCGCAACACGTATCAATCTTGTCACAGGATAGCCAAGGGAATCAAAATATCTTCTGATGATTCGGTTTCTCCCTTCATGAATAATCAACTCAAGCCACGAACTTTTGGGGTTTATCTTTCCAACAGTAACATGGGCAGGTTTAAACTCCCCATCATCGAGTTTTGCCCCGTTTTTGATCATGTTTATTTCTTCTTTCGGAATACGCCCCTTGATCTTAACAAGATACGTCTTTGTAATCTCGAATTTAGGATGCTGTATCCTGTAAGCAAAATCTCCGTCATTGGTCATTATGAGAAGACCTTCAGAATCGTAATCAAGTCTTCCTACAGGGAAAACCCTTTCAGGTACCCCTTCGAGAAGGTCTGTAATAATCGGTCTTTCCCTCGTATCTTTCAGGGTTGTAAGGTATCCTCTGGGTTTGTTCAACATAAGATAGACCCTGGATACCTCTGCCGATATCAATTTTCCATCTACCCTTATCTCATCTTTTCGAATGTCTACCTTTGTTCCAGGTTCCGTTACAATTTTACTGTTCACGCTGATCCTGCCTTCACTGATCATCTTTTCTGCCATCCGTCGGGAGGCAATACCAGCATGGGCAATTATCTTTTGCAGACGGTCCGGCATGATTAGGTTAATTCTCCAGTTCTTTTAATTCACGCAGTGTCGGCAATTCCGATAAATCTCTCAGATTAAATACCTCGAGGAATTTTTTTGTCGTACCATATATTATAGGTCTTCCCGGAATATCCTTGCGACCCACTATTCTGACTAAATTCTTTTCTAAAAGACCTTTCAATGAGCCACTTACATCTACACCACGCACTTTTTCTATCTCTGCTTTCATAACGGGCTGTTTGTAAGCGACTACTGCGAGGGTTTCCATAGCGGCTCGGCTGAGGGTTATGGGTTTTATCCCTTTTATTTTTTTAATCCACGGCCCCATATAATCCCTGGTTCTGAATTGATAACCTCCGGCAACTTCAATCAAGCACAAACCACTATGTCGCTCATCATATTCATTCTTAAGATCATGAAGGAGCTTCATGATTTCTTTTTCTCCCACGTCTTCCAGAATTTCAACCAGCTTTTTCACGGAAACAGGGTTTTCTGAAACAAAAACAATAGCTTCTATTATAGCTTTCAGATTATCCATTTATTTGTCCACAGCAAGAAATATTCTTATCGCCCCAAAAGACTCTGCCTGATAGGCCTTGATTACTCTCAACTTCATTAGTTCCAAAATAGCAAGAAACGTATATATTATTTTTATTCGATCGTTAAGCTCCCCTAGCAAATCAGCAAAAGTGATAACTCTTTCTTCAGTAAGTCTTTCCATAATCTCGTTTATCCTGTCAGAAAGAGACATTCTCTCGACATCAATCTCCATGAGATCTCCCGACTTCATACTGGAAATAACAATTCTGAATGCCTCTACAAGTTCGAAGATGTTCATTTCTTCAAGGGAACGTTTGCTGTCAGTCTCATCCTCAGCAGGATACCCCCTTTTAAATACATCCCGACCAAGCAAATTCATTGTATCGAGATTCAGGGCCGCTTCCTTATATGCCTGATATTCCAGAAGCTGTCTTGTAAGCTCTTCACGGAGATCTTCCTCGTCTTCTGCATCATCATGAACGGGAAGGAGAAGTTTTGATTTGATGTGAATCAGCGTAGAGGCCATTACCAGATATTCACCTGCAACATCCAGGTTAAGGGATTTCATAACATCAATGTATTCTAAATACTGTTCAGTGACAACGGCAATCGGAATGTTATATATATCTATTTCGTTCTTCTTGATCAGATAAAGCAACAGATCCAAAGGACCTTGAAATATGTCTAATTTGATTTCATAACCCATAATCAGATCTTCACTGCATCCCTGACCTCTTCCATCGTCATCCCGGCTATTTTAGCGGCTCTTGAATTTCCGTCAGATATTATTTCGTCTAATTCATGGAGGTGACTTCGATAATAGTCCTGGCGTTCATGGATCGGTTTCATCCCCTCTAAAATCCGGGCGGCGAGACGCTTTTTACAGCCGACGCATCCAATTCCTGCTTTTCTGCATTCCTGCTCTATTTCATCCACCTCAGAGGCGGGTGAATAAATCTGATGAAAGGTAAATACGTTACATATTTCAGGTCTTCCCGGATCGGATTTTCTCATCCTCTGGGGATCAGTAAACATTGCGGCTACTTTTTGTTTCAGCTCAGTTCCCCTATCGCTTAGATAAATAGAGTTCTCATATGACTTGCTCATTTTTCTTCCGTCAATACCAAGAAGCTTGGGCACATCCGTCAGGAGGGGCTCAGGAATGGGAAAAACTTCCCGGTATAAGAAATTAAACCTTCTTGCAATCTCACGGGTTAACTCGACATGAGGAAGCTGATCCACACCGACAGGAACACCATAGGCCTTATACATAATAATATCCGCAGCCTGGAGTACAGGATAACCCAGAAAACCATACGTGGAAAGATCTTTTTCGGCCAACTCTGTTTTCATCTCTTTGTATGTTGGATTCCTTTCCAGCCACGAGAGTGGGGTTATCATGGACAGTATAGTAAATAGTTCGGCATGTTCCTTTATGCCGGATTGGACAAACAGAGTACTCCTAACTGGATCCAGACCAACACTGAGCCAGTCGACAACCATGTCTCTACCATTCTCTTTAAGAAGATCGGTATTACTGTATTCACTCGTCAATGCATGCCAATCGGCAACGAAATAGAAACAATCATAAGCCCCGTCATTCTGGAGTGCCACCCAGTTTTGTAACGCTCCATGAAGGTTTCCCAGATGGAGTTTACCTGTAGGGCGCATACCACTTAATATTCTCTTTTTATTCACAACATCTCCCCATAAAAGTAATGTTTCTGATAGCGACGATGTATAACAAAAAAGTCTGCATTATGTCAAATCTAAGAGAAAAGAATATTCACGTAAGGACATTGAAACTGTCTTGAAAAAAACAGATGAGATGTGGTTTAATGATAAAAAAACCTCCGATTTTTCGTAAAATCGGAGGTTTTTTTTGAACTCGCCATTTTATTTTATTTTATCAGTAAGTCCTTTTCCTGGCTTAAACTTAACTACTTTTTTTGCCTTGATTTTAATTTTGTCTCCTGTTTGAGGATTTCTCCCTGTTCTTGCTTTTCGTTTAATAACAGAAAATGTCCCGAAACCTACTAACCCTAATTTGCCATT
>CAZKGS010000159.1:0-5617 GCA_964552105.1 uncultured Syntrophaceae bacterium | reverse complement strand
AAAATCTTCGCCTTCCTTGAACTTGAACAAAATTGAACATTCTGCAAAGGTCTCCCAACATAATGGTTGTTGAGAAAGGTATTAATTGAATGAAAATTCAGGGCAGAGTCTGGAATTTTGGTGATGATATTGATACGGATCTGATTATTCCTGCGCGGTATATCAACATATCCAATGGATCTGAATTGGCGAAGAAGTGCTTTGCCGATCACAGCCCCGATTTTGCAGGTAAAGTATCTCAAGGCGATGTTTTAATTGCAGGGAGAAATTTCGGGTGCGGTTCTTCCCGTGAGCATGCCCCCCTTGCTCTCAAGACTGCAGGTATCGGTGTTATCATTGCCAGGAGTTTTGCAAGGATATTTTATCGGAATGCCTTCAATATAGGATTACCATTAATAGAATCGGAGGAAGCTGCCGATGAACTGTCTGATGGGGAGGAAATAATTGTTGACCTTGCCACGGGAGAGATCAAAGACAAAAATGGGCATAAGTCTCTTTCGACAAAGCCGATTCCGGAATTTATGCGTGATCTTATACAGGCAGGCGGATTGGTTAATTATATAAGAGAAAAGAAAATGTGACTTCGATCCATAGTGAAAAGGTACAAGGTACAAGGATCAAGGAAAAAACCTTTAGCCCTTGGCCTTTGAACTTTCGCCTTTGATCTCTAAGCTCTTTAGAAAGAGTTTTGAATCAATTAAAAATTCATAATTCAAAATTAATAATAATTTGAGGGGTAATATGAAAGAATACAACATTGGTGTAATCCCGGGGGATGGGATAGGGTCTGAGGTTACGGCAGAGGCCGTCAAGGTACTGAATTGCATTTCAGAGACGGGAGGCCTAAAATTTAATTTGACTTATTATGATTTGGGAGGAAAGCTGTATCTCAGTAAAGGTGAGCTTCTCCCCGATTCTGTTCTTTCTGAGTTGCGGGAAATGGATTCCATTTGCCTGGGAGCCATCGGTCATCCGAAAGTAAAGCCGGGCATTCTTGAACAGGGTGTTTTATTGAAACTTCGTTTTGAGTTGGATCTTTACATTAATTTGAGACCTGTTGTTCTTCTCCCCGGTGTTTATACGCCCTTAAAGGACAAAGGTCCTGAAGATATTGATTTTGTTGTGGTGAGGGAAAATACGGAGGGTCTCTATGCCGGGAGTGGCGGTTTTTTGAGAAAAGGGACCCCCCATGAAGTGGCGATTCAGGAATCCATTAACACGCGAAAAGGTGTGGAAAGATGCGTACGCTTTGCTTTTGAATATTGCCGCAAGAGAAATAAAAAAAAGAAGCTGACCCTTTGCGGAAAGACAAATGTACTGACCTATGCCTTTGATTTGTGGGAAAGGGTCTTCAATGAATGCAGCAAGGATTACCCGGATATTGAAACCGACTACGCACATGTGGATGCCATCTGCATGTGGATGGTGAAAAATCCGGAATATTTTGATGTCATAGTGACGGATAATCTGTTTGGGGATATCATAACTGATTTGGGGGCTATGATTCAGGGTGGCATGGGTATTGCGGCTGGTGGGAATATAAATTCGGAAGGGACAGCCATGTTCGAACCCATCGGTGGTTCCGCGCCAAAATATGCGGGCCTGAATAAAATAAATCCTCTGGCGGCTATATGTTCTGTCCAGATGATGCTGGAGCATTTGAATGAGAGTGATTCTGCTTCAAGATTACTTGAAGCAGTCACTGAGGTTGTAAGAAATGATATACAGAGCATGGATGCGGGGAAAATGGGTTATGGGACAAGGGAAGTTGGCGATCTGGTTGTGAATTATCTCAGTAGGCCCTAAGGCGGCAAAGCCGCAAGGGCTGAGCAATGAGCAATGAGGACTAAAGGCTAAAGGTTTTCCCTTGATCCTTCGTCCTTGAACCTTGAACCTTGAACCTTTTCATTGTTGACATCACCCTCTGCGCAAAAAACGCGGTTGTTTAGAATAAAGAATTTAAGCGCTTAAGATAAACGGGGGCAGTTATCCATATGGCTGATAATTTTAAATTTACAGATTATGCTGAAATAAATTGCCTGTTAAATGATGTTGTATCATCCGTAAAGGACTTTACAGAGAAACAGCTTGAACAAATCAGAAGACTGGCTCAAATAGGAGTGGCATTATCGGCTGAGCGCAACATAGACCGTTTACTCGAAATGATTGTCGAAGAAGCCAGGAGATTCACCAATGCCGATGGAGGGACTCTTTATATTATGAGCGATGATGAGAAAGCCCTCCAATTTGCAATAATTCAAAACGATTCATTGAGCGTACGGATGGGCGGAACGGCAGGAAAAATCACGTGGCCGCCTGTCCAGCTATATAACGAAGATGGTACGCTCAATTATTCAAATGTTTCATCTTATACGGCTCTCTCCGGTGAGGTGGTTAATATTTCCGATGTCTACCATGCAGAAAAGTTTAACTTCGAGGGGACTCGCCAGTATGATTCTGAAACGGGTTATCGCTCCCGGTCCATGCTTGTTATCCCCATGCGTAATCATGAAAATGATATTATCGGAATCCTTCAGCTCTTAAATGCTCAGGACAGTTCTGGAGGCAAGACGATTCCATTTTCCATAGAGTCTCAGGAATTAACGGAGTCTCTGGCCTCACAGGCAGCCATAGCCCTTTCCAATAACAGTCTTATCAAGGATCTGGAGAATTTGTTCGAGTCCTTTGTTAAGACCATAGCCACTGCCATAGATGAGAAATCTCCCTACACCGGTGATCACGGCCGCCGGGTGGTTGACTTGACAATGCTCATTGCCAATAAAATTAACGAGGTTAAAAACGGGTACTTTAAAGATACTCACTTCAATAAAGATGAAATGAATGAGCTCCGTATTGCTGCATGGCTTCATGACGTGGGTAAAGTGGCGATTCCGGAATATGTAATGGATAAATCGACCAAGTTAAAAACTGTCTTTGACCGTATTGAATTGTTAAGAACCCGTTTCGAGGTGCTGAAAAGGGATATGAATATTGGCTGCCTGAAAAGAAAACAGGGCAAGAGTGAGTTTTCTGACGCAGAAGTCTCTCATGAAGATTACAAGCATGAAGTAAAGAAACTGGAAGAAGATTATGAATTTCTCGTTGCTATAAATAAAAGCGCCGATTTTATGTCAGATGATAATATTAAAAGAGTGAAAGCTATTGCCAGCAGAAAATGGATGATGGATGGAAGTTGGCAGGTATTAATAAGCGATGATGAAATTCAAAATCTCAGCATTCGCAGGGGAACCCTGACGGATGAGGAGAGAGATATTATAAATAATCATGCCGCAATCACTTTCAAGATGCTTTCTCAAATGCCATTTCCCAAAAAATTGAAAAACGTGCCCATTTATGCAGGTTCACATCATGAGTGTCTGAGTGGTGAGGGTTATCCTCAAGGTTTGAAAGGTGATGAAATTTCTCTTCAGGCAAGGATTCTTGCATTAGCCGATGTTTTTGAGGCTTTGACGGCCAGGGATCGACCTTACAGGAAGGGGAACACCCTGTCTCAGGCTCTAAAAATCCTCGGATTCATGGTGAAGGACAACCATCTCGATGCCGACCTCTTTGACCTGTTCGTGAAAGAAAAAATCTATCTGAATTATGCCAAAAAAGAGCTTTCTCCTTCTCAAATAGATAAGGTGGAGGTGTAGTGCTAAACAAGTTCAGCCTTTGGTGAGCACTCAGTCGAATCGCTCAGCCGAGCCGTCCATACCACCCATTCAAGATAATTCTTAATGTTTTAATTCAAAATTAAGAATTCAAAATTCAAAATTATTTTGTCCTTGCTCCTTGCTCCTTTATCCTTAAGCTTCCTTCTCTACTACTGTTCTTTAAGCTCTTCCTCCAGTTTTTGCTGATTCTTAACAGCCTCTGAGACTCTTTTAATTGCTATATTTATATCATCATTCGGTTTACCTATAAGTTTGTCTGCCTTCTTATAGAGAGTCAGTGCCTTATACGGGTCCCCTCTGCTTTCGGCACATACGCCTAAGTTGTAAAAAATGGATGGGGAACCGGGAGAAAGAGATCTTGCCTCTTCCCATAGCTCACATGCCCTGTCCATTCTTTGCTTGCCCGCATAGTCAATCCCTAGCTTGAATTTACTTTTCGCCTCCTTTGAAGTAATGCCGTCTTTTGAATCCATTAATTTTATCTCTTGTGAAACTAAATAAGGCGCCACATCCTTGCGTAGTTGCATTTTTGCAATTTCTTTTGCTGTTCTTAGAAGTTCGTGCTTGCTTCGAACGGGATTAGTATCTTCACAACCAGAGGAATACGCTGACCCCGAAAGGTTGTGAGCGTAGATAATTCTTCCCGTATTGACCTCGATCAATTTTGGAGAGCAAGAAAAATTTGCGGCTCTTTTATTACAAGTAACATTATAGTGTCTCCACCGGATGCATTTTCCTGCGTATGCATTTCCTTTTTTATCGTACTTTATTTGATGCTTTATACATTCCCCGCGCCTTTCTTTGTAATAACTGTCGGCACATTTTGATAAGGTTACAGCGCCGGTGTAAATTCCCTCTGCTCCAACCATTTGTCCAACCCTAGCAGCTGTTTTTTCATCAATAGCACCACTTAATGAAAGTTGCAGTTCGCCCATCGTTCTATTAACAGCAGTTCTATCGACTAATGTGAAATACTGTTTATCATCAACGTATATATTGGCCAGGACCCCTTCAATTTCAGCGGCGAATTCCTGTCCGCCCGGGCCGCTGAAAGGCAATACTGCAACTCTCTTCGTCATTGAGGCCTTGTGATATTTTGCAGGTTGAAGCATATTAACTTTAATTTTTGTTGCGCATCCTGCTGACATTAATAAAACAACAAACAGGATGGTTAGTCTTACCGGAAATTGATCGCGGCGCAACCTCTTCATTATAAATTCCTCCTTTGCTGATCGGCTTGATCTAACCTGTTATTGCGAATGGAGACCATAAATGCATGACACAGGCTTGCTTATCTCATGAATCGCAATATTTTTCAAGATGATGTGATGACTCAAATCTGCCCCAAAAAATATTATTGAATTTTGGATGGGTGGCAGGGAAAAACTCGTTTGTCCTTGTATGTATGCAGGTTGGGTTGAGAACACGAAGATTGTAGGGGCCGATGCCCTCATCGGCCCGTATATCGGCTTGGGACATTATTAATAGCCCATAAATTCACCGAAAAACGAATATGGGAGTGTTGCATGTTATGTAAACCTCTTATATAGTAAAAAAAGTTGACAGTATCGCAAAATGTCTATACATTTCTTTTCACTTTTCCTGTTGGTGAACCCTGTCGTTCATAAGAAAAAGGTTGTTTTTTCTCGAAAGAAAAGTTGAAAAATTGGTCGAGCCGGGGAAAAGTGACAGGTTAAAAAAATGTTGATATCAATTAACGGCGAAAATCCGCAGATGCGGTTAATACAAAAGGCTGTTGAAATACTGAAACAGGGTGGAATCATTATCTATCCTACCGATACAGCCTATGGAATGGGATGTGATCTATTTAACAAGCGAGCCATCGAAAAGATTTATGAAATCAAACATAGAAGCAGGAAACAACCCTTTAGCTTCGTATGCTCTGATCTTAAAGATATAAACAGCTATGCTTCAGTGTC
>CAZKGS010000158.1:0-5617 GCA_964552105.1 uncultured Syntrophaceae bacterium | reverse complement strand
TAATTGAACGTGTTTACCATAATGTAGGTTTCTACCGAAAAACTTTTGATGAAGCCGGAATTACCCCGGATGACATAAAAACCCTGGACGATCTCCATCGGGTTCCATTTACTACAAAGGAAGACCTGCGGGACAATTATCCGTTCGGCCTCTTTGCGGTACCAATGAGCAATATCGTAAGGTTACATGCATCATCGGGTATAACAGGCAGGGCTACTGTTGTCGGATATACAAAGAGAGATATTGAGACCTGGTCAAAACTCATGACCAGATCCTTCGTTGCTGCGGGTTTGACAAAGAACGATATTGTACATAACGCCTATGGATATGGACTTTTCACCGGCGGGCTCGGCATACATTATGGTGCGGAGATGCTCGGGGCAAGCGTCATCCCCATTTCAGGCGGTAATACAAAAAGGCAGATTATGATATTACAGGATTTTGGCCCCACGGCCATATGCTGTACACCCTCGTATGCCCTCTATCTTGCGGAACAGAGTGAAGAAATGGGAATAGATTTGAGGTCATTAAAGCTGCGCGTCGGGATTCTTGGTGCCGAACCGTGGAGTGAAAAAATGAGGCAGGAAATAGAAAACAAGTTAAATATTACAGCGCTTGATATTTATGGACTTTCTGAAATCATGGGGCCCGGGGTAGCTATCGAATGCAGAGAGGGCCATAATGGCCTCCATATATTTGAAGATCACTTTATTGTAGAGATTATCAATCCAGCCACTGGAGAAATTCTGCCGCTAGGGGAGGAGGGAGAACTGGTCTTTACCACTATAACAAAGGAGGCATTCCCCTTGATTCGGTACCGAACCAGGGACATATCATCGCTTATGCCGGAACCCTGCAGGTGTGGCAGGACATATATAAGGATGGCCCGTGTGTCCGGTCGGAGTGATGACATGCTCATCATAAGGGGTGTCAATATATTTCCGTCCCAGATAGAAAATGTTCTTGTCGGCATAGAGGGCCTTGAACCTCACTATCAGCTTATAGTTTACAGAGACGGGGCACTGGATGCCCTTGAGATACACGTAGAGGTAAGTGAAGAGGTTCTTTCCGATTCAGACGAGGTAAGGGTGCTTCAAAAGATTGAACGGCGTATTTCAAGAGACATAAAAGACTACCTGGGCGTGTCGGCAAGAATAAAACTGGTGGAACCAAAAACCCTGCAGCGCTTTGAAGGTAAGGCCAGTCGTGTAATCGACAAAAGAAATATTTAAAGTTCTCTTTAGTAAGGAGGCAGTCATATGAAAGTGGAACAGATATCCATATTCCTGGAGAATAGGCCCGGGGGTCTTGAAAGTGTAACAAGGGTATTGAGGGATGCTGACATAAACATCAGGACGCTGTTTCTTGCTGATACAACGGACTTTGGCATCCTTCGACTCATCGTTAATGATGTCGATTCCGCAAAGAAGGTACTAAAAGAAAATGGCTTTTCTGTGGGTCGCACAACAGTAGTAGCAGTAGAAGTGCCCGATCGACCGGGTGGTTTGCACGGTATCCTTGAGGTACTATCGAAAGGTGGCATAACTGTTGAGTATATGTATGCATTTGTGGAAAGAAGCGGACAGAATGCGGTTATGATTTTCAGGTTTGATTCTACAGATGCAGCAATTGAGGTTCTGTTAAAAAACGGCATTACGGTACTGCCGGGCGAAAAGGTTTACAGTATTTAAACGGAATATGTTTGTTTTATGTTGCGCCCCTTACCCCGCCTACAAGGCGGGGCTTGCGGGTGGGCTCCCGGTCAAAAAGTTATAAATAAGAGAAAAGAACTTCTTGAACTTCTAAAAGAAAGGATATATAGGTTCGCTGAGTTTCATGTAGGTAAATAAAAGAGGAGGTCTTGAATTAATGGCCAAAATGTTGAAGGATACACTAGAAACGATAGAAAAATACAAAAACTCCAGCCCACATTATGAGGAACTACTGGATATACTGGAGGAGATATTGATCCTGCGGGAAGAATATCGACACAATATGAACGAGAGTATCTTCCCGATAGATGAAGAACTTATACAAAAAAAACTTTCCGGTGGATTGACACTGGTTGATTTTTCGGGTGGAACGTTTGATTTAGCCGAACCTAAAAAATACTTCCTGGCACTTCTGAAAATAGCGGAAAAGCAAACCCCTGACGAAACCATAGAATTCGCCCAAAAAGTTAAAAATGGCACCACTGATTATGAAAAAATGATTCGCGATTCTTTTGCAATCTCCAATGATGAAGAGACATTAAAAGAACTGGAAGATGAATCTCTTGATTTAATAGAGTTGTTTCTGGAAGAAAGCCTGAGGCCTGCTCTTGAAATCCTTGCAGAAAAGTACAGTAAAATCATCGGGGAATCGGAATGGTCTGAGGGATATTGTCCCATATGCGGCAAGGAACCCAAGATAGGAACATTAAGAGGAGAAGGGGGGCAAAGATTCCTTTTCTGCAGCCAGTGCGGACTCGAATGGAACTTCATGCGCATTAAGTGCCCATTCTGCGGTAACGAAGAACAGCAAACGTTAGCCTACTTTACCGTTGAAGATGATGAGAAATATCGAGTCGATGTATGTAATGTTTGTAAAAGGTACGTCAAAACAGTGGACTTTAGAAAAATAAAAGAAGAACCCAACCTTGACGTTGAGACCATCGCTACATTACACCTTGATATGTTGGCCAATGAAGAAGGTTATATGTAACTTTTAAGCATTCAGCTATTAGTCATCAGTTTCCGGTCAAAATAAAGGGGTAAGCGAAGAACCGATTTTTTTTCTTACTGATGGCTGACAGCCGACAACTAACTGCTTGCCAATGAATGATAATGACATTGTTAAGGTAGTCAATGTCCTGAAAAGAGAGTTGGAAATCTGTGAACCTCCTATTGTATCATCACTGGCAGAGGAAACTCACAGTCCCTTTCAAATCCTCATTTCAACATTGCTGAGCCTGAGGACGAAGGATGAAATAACAGCAGTTGCCTGTAAAAATCTTTTCGCCCTGGCTTCCACTCCGGAAGAAATGTTGAAACTCTCCGAGGAAAAAATTATCAGAGCAATTTACCCTGTCGGTTTTTACAGAAACAAGACGAAAACCATACTTCATATCTGTCGCGAGTTAATTGACAAGTACGACTCAAAAGTTCCTGATACCGCTGAAAAGTTGCTTGCACTAAATGGGGTGGGAAGGAAAACCGCCAACCTTGTGGCAGCCCTTGGATATAACAGGAAAGAGATATGCGTGGACACTCATGTTCACAGGATTTCAAACCGCCTCGGTTACGTCAAGACAAAAAACCCTGAAAAAACCGAATATGCGCTTAGAAAAAAACTCCCGCAAAAATACTGGTCTATTTACAATACTCTTATGGTGACCTTTGGCAAAAATATCTGTCGCCCCGTATCCCCCTTCTGCAGCAAGTGTCCTGTCTCAATACAATGTGACAGGGTTGGTGTAGTTAAAAGCCGATAGAGACGAATGAATGCAGATAGCTAATATATATATAGCCTTTGTTGTTTTGTTAATTTCTTTCACTGTTCTGGCCAAAGCAGCGGACTGGCTTGTGGAAGGGGCAGTCGGCCTGTCCTGTATACTGCGTTTGCCTAAAATCCTTATCGGGATAATTGTTGTCGGAGTCGCCACGACCGCACCTGAATTGATGGTATCGACAATCTCTGCATTTCTTGGAAAACCGGAAATTGCACTGGGGAATGCCATAGGATCGGTTATTTGTGATGATGGTCTTGCACTATCACTGGCTGTACTCATTTCATTAAGCCCAATACTGATAACAAGAAATATTTTCAAAATTACTGCGATCTTTCTCATTGTTGTTGATATTGTTGCCTACGCCCTGTGCTGGGATGGAACACTGAACCGTTGGGAAGGAATGTTACTGGTAGGCATGTTTGCCGTCTATGCCATTGTCATGATTTTCATCAACGGACATAAAAAAGAAGCTGTCTCACACAAGAAAGATGTAGCAAACTCAAAAATATTTCTCATGTTTTGCTTTGGTTTGATTGGCATATTTGTGACGAGCCGCTTTATTGTTTCCTCGGCAGTTTTTGTTGCTCATTACTTTAATGTTTCAGAGGCTATTATAGCTCTTGGAATGGTTGCATTTGGTACCTCGATTCCAGAAGTGGCAACATGCATTACCGCAGCTCGTAAAGGTGAGGGAGGGATTGCAGTAGGTAATATTCTCGGAGCGGATATATTGAACGTTTGCTGGGTTGCAGGTGTCTCGGCAATTGTTAATCCACTCACAGTGGGAACAAAACTGACTCACTTCATGTTTCCGTCCATGCTGGTTATTGTGTTTGTTATGCTCGGATTGATGAAAATTAATTACAGGTTGGAAAGATGGAAAGGGGGCGTACTCCTCGTAATGTATATATTATTCTTATTATCAATGATTATATTCTTCCCGCCACAGGTGGTGTGAGTTGTAACATGGGGAGATGGTTGATTATACAAAACTCCGGAATAGTGGATGGTTATCGTAAATACATAAGTATTGTAATTTCTTGCACAGCACTTGTCATATTTACGGCTGTTTTACCCCTTTACGCTGATATCTACATGTACGTCGACAAAGAAAACTGCCTTCATTTTACTAACATACCGACATCATCCAAATATCGTTTCTATATGAAGGAAAAACCTGTAAAGTCTTCAAGATTACATCGGACGGAAAGGTATGATAACTATATAAAAGAAGCATCAAAGAGGTATAGAGTTGCCTTTCCGTTGCTGAAAGCTATGGTGAAAGTTGAATCGGATTTTAACCCAAGGGCTGTTTCAAAAATGGGGGCGAGGGGACTTATGCAGATAATGCCCCGGAATTTCAAGACCCTTCGAATTAAAGATCCCTTTAATCCCCGGGAAAATATTATGGGGGGTGCATGCTATTTTAAACAGTTATTGGATCGTTTTGATGGCAAAATTAAGCTGGCTCTTGCAGCTTATCATGCCGGCCCGAATAATGTTGACCGCTATAAAAGGATCCCTCCTTTTAAGGAAACAGAAGATTATGTAAGAAGGGTTATGAAATATTATTACGCTGCAACCAATCAGTCAACCCCTACCCATTAAACGACAGTATTGTTATAGTGTACGCAAATTGGACTGCTTGCTTGATGAAGGTTATCATGTCACTGTAGTGGGGAAGGATTCATTGCAGGGATGCAGTTCACGGTGGGAAGTTCCTTGGGAGATCTATTTTTTTCAACTAACTTTCCGAGATGTTCAATATCGGCTTGGCATATACGATTTTTTAACTCCATATATTTAAACTCTTATTTTATCTAAAATTATTTAAGTTGAAAACCTCTTTTTGCTATCTCTTGATCCTGAGCCAGTCCGCTCTTATCGCTATATTGAAATCGTTTGCAGGTGCAGGGGGGGTTGAATAAAGTTTTGCCATCTCCTGAGCCAGTCTGCTCTTATCGCCGTTTGCCTTTAAGTCCTCCAGGGCTGTCCTGATAGCCAGCTCCACAATAAGAGCCTTGGGGACATCACTCCCGTTATTCTTTGCCAGTTTCCTGAGCCTGTCCCAGGCCTCTTCCAAATCATTCATAGCAGGATAAGATAGATAAAAAGCGGCCTTTTTAA
>CAZKGS010000157.1:0-5637 GCA_964552105.1 uncultured Syntrophaceae bacterium | reverse complement strand
AAGAAAGCATACCTTGAAAAAAGGAAGCCCGATTTTTCAAAGTACAGATGATCGGTCAAGTCACGGAAGGACAAAGCGAAGCTGTGCCGAGATGCCCACTTGATGGACAAGCAAAAAAGAAGAACTGTTTTTGTAGTGGAGAGGTGTGTTTTTTACTTGACCTCACCTTGAATGGGTGACCCCAACAATGGGAAGATTCGACATATCGGCGAGGCTTACCTCACTCTATCCCGCCGGAACCGTTTTCCTGGCCTGGCGTATCCCCAGAGAGCGCCTGGCCCCGCGGCAGTGGTTCGGCATTGCGGTAGCCCTCGTCGCGCTCGTCCTGATCGCGTCGTGAGACGGGGATAGGTCAATTCTCCGTTTGGCTTATGTTATCGATTCCAGAAAATCGGGAACGGGTTTACAATTCGTATGAAGTTTTTTTGATAGAAAGGCTCGCAAAACTGGAATGCCAACCTTGTAATCTCAGTTTTTCCTGCCACTCACCAGGAATTTGCTTTCACAAGAAAAAATATATCCCAAATATGGTTGTATGTCAAAACCACAACGGGTACAGTGCATTATGACGTTTCATTACTTGACAAATAAACGCCATCCTATATAGTCACCTGGCTAAAAAATTCTCGTCATTCAATTATTATTTTCACATAAAGAAAGGTACTGGTCATGCGAAGATTTATTGCTGTAGCTGTATTGTTTTGCGCTTTTGGTTTTGTGGGAACGCTGTTCGGGATTGCCTCTGCAGGTGAAACTGGTCACTATGTCAACGGAGGTGAAGGGATTAAGGCCGCAACTTTACCGCCCCCAGGTTTTTACTGGCGGCTTTATAACCAATTTTATAAGGCTGATACATTAAAAGACAAAAACGGAAATGAATTGGATGTGGGCTATGATTTAAATGTTTACGCTCTGGTCAATAGATTCGTCTGGATCTCCAATATGAAGATTCTGGGGGCTGATTTTGGCGTTTCTCTCGTAGTTCCCCTTGTCTATACGGACATTGAAATTCAGGGGGCAGGGGTTGACGATGACGAATTCCATTTGGGCGATATTGCCGTGGAACCATTCGTTCTATCCTGGCACGGCTCCCGTTACGATGCTGCATTTGCCCTGGCCCTTTATGTTCCAACCGGCGAATATGACAAAAATAAAGCGGCTTCTCCAGGCAAAGACTTCTGGACGGGCATGGCTACCGTGGGAGGAACTTACTATTTCGATGTTGAAAAGAGCTGGTCGGCATCGATTCTCAGCCGATACGAAATCCACAGCAAGAAAGATGAAACTGATGTGAAACCCGGTAACAACTTTCATTTCGAGTGGGGTATAGGAAAAACATTAGCAAAATTCTGGGATGTAGGATTGACCGGATACTGCCAGTGGCAAGTAACCGATGATAGTGGTTCGGATGTTACCTGGGACAAAAGTGTACATGACAGGGTCTATGCAATCGGTCCGGAGGTGAGTGTTTTTATTCCTTCTGCCAAACTTTCTGTTTCACTCAGGAGTCAGTGGGAGTTCTGTGCTGAAGACAGCGCTGAAGGCAATGTAACAACCTTGGTTTTGACAAAGATTTTTTGAAAGAATTGAGAGGGTTTTTAATTCTGGTTAATAATAAGGGTAGGGACCCGGTCTCAACAATCAACGATTTTTTACATTTACACCGCATTGTTGAAATAGCAAGTATTGATGTTCTGAATTAATGTGATCTAAATAATGAATATTTAATATAACATGTGACCCAAACAAACTCTCGTGGTAATATAGCAACTGTCGATCCGAGAACTTGTCACTGTTCCGTGATGAGTAAATAAAGCCGCATAAGGAGGAATTATTCATGAGTATAAAGGAGAAGTACGCCATAGTCGGCGTAGGCTATACGCCGCAGGGTCGCATTCCGGGACGAACGGAACTGAGCTTTCACCTGGAGGCGATTGTCAATGCCATTGATGACGCCGGCCTTACAAAGGAAGATGTTGACGGCCTTATATGTTACCGGCATTTTCCACCGGCATCGGATTCATATGACGTCACGCCATACATGGTAGCCCAGCACTTGGGCATCACACCTTCCTATATCAGCCAGGACGCCAACTGATCGCGCAGTCATCTACAACACGCAGTTGGCGCGCTCGAATCAGGTTTCTGCAAGTATGTTGTTATTTCCTACGGGCACAATGCCGTCTCCAGTGATAGTATGACGACGATGCTCATGACGCTCGGCCAGGACGAGGAGGCCTTTGGACACTTCGGTGCGACGGGAAGCTACGCCCTGGCGGCACAACGGGCAATGCATGAATTTAACACCGGACCGGAGACATGGAAGCATATTGCCGTGGGACAGCGCAAGTGGGCCAATTTGAATCCTGTGGCCATGACGTACAATCGTAACATGACGTATGATGACTATATGAATGCCCAGTGGATCGTTGAACCCTTCCGGCTTTTCGATAATTGTCTGGTTTCAGACGGAGGACGGGCGTATATCGTTACAACCGCGGAACGGGCCAGGGATCTGAAACAGCATCCTGTCCTTATCGCCGGGTTAGGACAGCACAACCCTGCCGGCTATCCTCAGAGCGCAACCTATCTTGCCGGTCCGACAGGGGCACAGGTTGCCGGTGAGGCGGCATTCCGCATGGCCGGCATTACACGTGATGACATCGACGCGTGCCAGATTTACGACTGCTTTACCTATACCGTTGAGATTACCCTGCAGGATTACGGATTCTTCAAGCCCGGTGAAGGTGCAGACTGGTTCCAGGGCGGCACCATCGAACCTGGAGGCAGAATGCCCGTGAATACCTCAGGCGGGCAGCTTTCGGAAGCATACTTTATGGGTCTTACGCCGATTACCGAAGGCGTAATGCAGCTCATGGGACGATGTGGCGAGCGACAGCTGGGACCGCAAACGGGAACGAAGGAACCCGAGATCATCCTGTGCAGTGATAACGGTGGAATACTGCAGTGTAATACCACCATCATTCTGAGGAGGGCATAGCCATGACGATGTATACGAAACCGATCCCGAAAATCAACGAGGATTCTCGCCCGTTCTGGGAAGGATGTAAGGCCCACGAACTCAGATTTCAGAAATGTAACAAATGCGGCCATGTTCGATGGCCTCCTGCGATAATCTGCCCCGAATGTCATGCGGAAGATACTGTGTGGATTACCGCTGCGGGACGCGGCAGGGTTTACACCTACGTGGTCTACCACTTGGCCTATCATCCCGGCTTCGATGACGACCTTCCGTACGTGGTGGCCATTGTCGAACTCCCTGAAGGCCCCCGCATATTTACTAACATCATCGGATGCAGCACCGACGAGGTGTACTGCGACATGGCGGTGGAAGTCGTGTGGGATGATGTCACAGTGGAGTTGACGCTGCCGAAGTTCAGGCCGGTGAGGTGAAAAACATAGGGGGTCAGGTCTCAACAAGCAACATTTAGATTGTTTCATTTTGTAAAATGTTGATTGTTGAGACCTGACCCCACTCTTTACTCTTTATACAAAGCGGGGTATCGGTATGAAAGAATCTCTCCTTGAACAAAGTCGTTATTTTCTGAAAGATAATGTCCGCAAGACCATCAATTTTTCACAAACCGACCAGAACAGGGGAATTGATCCTCCCCCCCTAGAAAAACCGTTTGCGAAAGATGCGACTCGAATCGACCTTGTACCCCATGGAGAATGGGATGCTATCAAAGGGATCAATCTTATCACAGCGATAGAAAACCGTAAAAGCCGCAGGACTTACAGCGATGAGCCGCTGACAGCAGATGAGCTTTCCTTTCTGCTATGGGCAACGCAGGGCATGCGGATGCGGATAGATTACGGTCACGCCTATCGGACTGTTCCGTCAGCCGGATGTCGACATGCCCTTGAAACGTATCTATGTGTTTTGAATGTCACGGGAATCGATGAGGGATTATACCGGTATCTTCCGTTGGAACATGAGCTTCTTTTAGAATTTACGGATGATCGTATGGCGGAAAAGATTGTTACGGCGACGTTCGCTCAGCCATTTACCGGAAAAGCAGCAGTAACATTTATATGGACCGCCATTCCCTATCGGATGGAGTGGCGCTATGGTATAGCGGCTCATAAGGTTATCGCTATCGATGCCGGTCATGTCTGCCAGAATCTCTACCTCGCCTGTGAGACAATAGGCGCGGGGACGTGTGCCGTCGCCGCGTATGACCAGGAGGCGATGGATCAGTTCGTGAGGGTCGATGGAACGGATGAGTTTGTGATCTATCTCGCGCCGGTAGGGAAAAGGGGTAGGGGGCAGGTCTCGTGATAACACATTAAGAATTAGATTGTTTCATTGTATCAAATGTTGATTGTTGAGACTCCTATTATGGTGACAGATAAATCTCAATCCTTTCTTTTCCTTTGCCAATATTGTTTCTCTTCAGGGTGATGGGGCCGATTTCGCCGGTTTTCCTGATGTGGGTACCACCACAGGAAACTTTGCCGAAATCCTCAATTTCCCAGTATCGCTGTTCATCGTCTTTGTCGCTGAACTCGCTTTTTACAGGCAGATCAGCATTAATGAGTTCGTTTGCCTTCTGTTCCAGTAATGGGAATATCCGGGAGATGCTTCCCTCCCAGGCGAAATCGAGGCGTGCTTTATCTTCGGCGATGTGGGCACCCAGTTTCTCGGGCCGGTTGAAGCACTGGTAGACCAGTTCCAGTATGATCTCGGCGGCGAAGTGGAGGCGCATCAGACGGTACCGCCTGCTCCAGTCGATTTCGACGATTACCTCATCGCCGGTCTTCAGGTCATGGCTTTCTTCCACAGTATACCTGATTTCTCTACCATCTTTCTCGGCCTTGAGCACTTTGAATCCGTGGATGTTTCCCTTGTCCGATTCCTGGCCGCCGGCAAGGGCATAAAAAATCGTTTTATCCAAAGTGACGACAGTGCCATTGACAAAGGTCACCGTCGCGATTAGCTCTGCCTGGTATGGATTAGTCCAGAAAATCTTTTCAACTGCCATTGTTGAGACCTGACCCTTATGTCGTTTGTCATCCTTCTTAAAAAGTCGCGATACCTCCCTGAATTCATTGAAAGAGTACATTCTGTGACGAAAATGTCAAGGGAAATCAGCACTAAGTGCTGATCACGGAATGCAGGGTCAAGTCTCCTTTAGACTTATGTTATCAATTCTGATACACAAAGATGATTCGGAAGAGATTGCCCATATATTTGAACAAAAGAAATGGAAGGCCTTTCTTGGAGATGAATTATTCGAGAGGTGGTTGAAATAAACGTTTTTTGAGCGGAAACGTCATTCCTAGATTCCTTAAACCATATCATTAGCTCCTGAGCTTTCGACAATAAAGAAAGAGATTTGTTCATATTACCAGGTTGATGAATACGAATTACAAAAATCAAGACAGGGACGATTTAACGAACCGAGAAGCATGGCAATCTATCTGGTTCGCATGCTCAGAAAAGACGATTTACTGGCAATCAGTGGCGAATTTGGCCTCAGAGGTTACAGCTCGGCTGGCAGCGTCGTGGACGGGATGAAAAAACAACTTCAGAAAGATCGTCGACTGCGAGAGCGATATGAAGAAATCAAAAATGCCGTTATGATAAGTCAAACGGAGACTTGACCCCTTGTC
>CAZKGS010000156.1:0-5652 GCA_964552105.1 uncultured Syntrophaceae bacterium | reverse complement strand
TTGAGCCGGCCGAGTTTCGAAAAATGATGGGCATGCGAAAAGCGGGAGGAAAACTTAAGAAGAAATAATAAGTAATGGTAAGGGGGATAACTTTCCCCCTTACCATGAAAATTATTGACAGGATATTAGATAAAACATTCTTAATTAACTCATTTGTTTCGAAAGCAAATAGCCTGATTCATTAAAGAATTGTATAAAAATAAGGAGGTAACAACTTATGGAAAGATTAAAAGACAAAGTAGCGGTTATTACCGGAGCAAGTTCCGGTTTTGGTCGCGCAATAGCTAAAGCGTTTGCTGCAGAAGGAGCAAAAGTGGTGTGTTCTGACCTCAAACCGGATGCGGATCAGAAAGGATTCGAGACTGACATTCAAATTCCGACGCATGAAGTCATTAAGGAATCAGGTGGAGAATCCATATTTGTAACATGTGATGTCACAAAGTCGAAAAATGTGGCGGCGCTTGTTACAGCATCAATCGACAAGTTCGGCACACTCGATATCATGGTAAATAATGCAGGAATATATCGAGGTGGGAAGCTCTTTCATGAGTTTGCAGAGGGAGATTTGGATGCCTGCTTTAACGTCAACGTAAAGGGAATGTTTTTCGGTTCCCAGGAAGCGGTCAAGCAGTTTTTGAAACAGGGAAACGGCGGCAATATCATTAATATCGTTTCCACGGCAGGCCTGGGAGGTTATCCGAATCAGTCCGTGTATAACATATCGAAAGGTGCTGCCGCCAATCTTACGAATTCATTGGCCGTCGAATATGGAAGAGACAAGATCAGGGTGAACGGAATCTGTCCGACATACGCTAAGAGCGCCTTGACCAGGGATCTTTACAATGACAAGGATTTTGATAAAGTTTTTGTAGAAAGCATTCCGTTAAAACGGTGGGGCGAGGTGGAAGATATTGCAAATCTGGCCGTGTTTTTAGCATCGGATGAATCCTCCTACATCCATGGTGACTTAGTTAAAATCGATGGCGGTGAACGACTTTCTCGATATTCCGTATAGCAGTCAACACTGTTATCGCACCGATTTTCCCCTGTAGGATAATCATATAAAACACAGGAGTTTGACATGAAAAGATTAGAAGACAAAGTAGCGATTGTAACGGGAGCCAGTTCAGGTTTTGGACGGGCAATAGCAAAAGCGTTTGCACAGGCAGGAGCAAAAGTGGTTTGTTCCGACCTGCGCCCTGAAGCCGCGGAAGGCGGATATGAAAGCGATATCAGTATACCAACTGATGAGGCGATTCGAAAAGCTGGTGGTGATGCCATATTTGCGAAATGTGATGTTTCAAAAGTCGACGAGGTGAAAGCTCTCGTTGAAGCAGCAGTAAAGAAGTATGGCAAGCTGGATATCATGATGGCTAACGCGGGGGTTTTTACTGTTATGGGAAAAATCCATGAGAAAACAGAGGAACAGTATGATTTCACAATGAGCGTCAATGTCAAGGGCGTCTGGAATTCCGACCAGCAAGCCATTACCCGGTTCCTGAAACAGGGTAATGGCGGCAAGGTCATTAATCTGGTCTCCATCGGCGGGTTAATCGGGCTGGCAAATGAACCGGCTTATTGTGCATCCAAGGGAGCTGCTGCAAACCTGACACGGCAGCTGGCCATTGATTATGGGTTGGACGGGATCACTGTGAATGGAATCTGCCCCAATTTTGCGGCAACTGCCATGTGTAGACCATACTACGAGCAAGAGGAAATTAAAAAGTATCTCGAGGATGTAACTCCATTAGGTCGATGGGCGACTTCTGGAGACGTTGCTAAGCTGGCCGTATTCCTGGCCTCAAGTGATGCTGATTATATTACGGGAGCTCTAATACCAATTGATGGTGGTTATACGGCAAGGTGACGGTTGCTTAAATGAGCTAAATTTGTTATTTTAAGAAATAGTAGAATCTTCAATCCAAATGAGTTCAGATAAATGTTCGAAACGAGAAAACCCGGCAAAGTGTAACCCATGATGAAAGGGAGGGGAACCACCCCCTCCCTTTTTTGCTCGAAAAGGAGGACATATTATGCTTGACTTATTAAAAGAACTAATCTTTCAGTCAGGACTCTCAAGTTACGAAACTCATGTTAGAAAATATATAATCCAAAAAATTAAGGATGTTGCAACAACTAAAGTCGATCCGATAGGAAATGTTACAGTAACGATTGGATCAGGATCACCGAAAATACTTTTCGCCTCCCATATGGACGAAATCGGTATGATTGTCAGTTATATTGAAGATGATGGTTTTTTGAGAATACGTAAGATAGGTATGGTCGATGACAGAATTTTGGTCGGCCGGGCTTTCGAAGTTATTACCGACAATGGTAAAGTTCCGGGTGTTATCGGAATCAGACCTCCTCATCTCATGACTTCTCTCAGTGATTTCGAGCGACTCCGCGATGTGCCGACTTGGGATGAAATATTAATCGACGTGGGAACATCTTCGCGACAAGAAACCGAAGATCTCGGCATTAAAATTATGGACCCCATTATATTTAAAAAGGATTTTATAGTTTTGAACGAAAACAGATATGCAGCAAGAGCTTTCGATGACCGATTTGGATGTGCAGTATTGATTAAATTGCTTGAAGAGGCAGTGAAGATAAAATTGGATTGTGAGGTCACCCTCGCCTGGACTGTACAGGAAGAGATAGGAGCAATCGGTGGCCAAGTTCTCTCTAACACAATGCAATGCGATATGATGTTTGCTGTTGACTCATATTCCAGTGCAGATGTACCGGGTGTTCCGTTTCATTATGGACCTTCGGTCCTCGGCAAAGGGCCTGTTCTTCGCATGATGGATCATCACTCAATCTCAACTCCCAAACTTGCGCAGTGGGTGACCAGTCTTGCTCAAAAAGAGGGAATCCCTTTGCAAGCCGGACCCACAGGTGGGTACACAGACGGTAAACATTTTCTTTCCAGGGGTATACCGATGTTGATGATTGCAATACCTGTGCGGTATATGCATTCACCTGTTGAAATGATTGACAAAAGGGATCTTGATGAATTGTATAATCTTCTTTTAAAGATAATATCTGCAGACAAAAAGGATTTTTTCGATCCTACAGATATAGATGAAAGGAAATAAAGGTAATGCATGCTTTGATTCAGAAGATATATGGTGATGTTATTGGAAGAAGAAGCGAAATTCTCATGATCATTTCTGCTTTGAGAGCGGGCAAACACATTTTTTTAGAAGGCCCCCCTGGAACTTCCAAGTCCACTATACTGCAATCTATTTCAGAACATACTGAAACTCCCTATTGTCTGGTTACCGGAAATAGTGATCTTACAACTTCAAAACTTATTGGTTATTTCGATCCAGCCGAAACCTTAGCTAAGGGGTACAAATCGGATTTTTTCAATTCAGGGCCTTTTCTCGAGGCGATGCAGAAAGGCATGTACCTCTATATAGAAGAATTTAACAGACTGCCGGATGAAACAACTAACGTATTTGTGTCCGTTATGTCGGAAAAAAGACTAAACGTACCAAGGCTCGGAATGATAACCGCACATCAGAACTTTCGTGTCATAGCCGCATTGAATCCTTTAGATGATATCGGGATAAGCAGAATATCCAGGGCTCTGAAAGACCGCTTCTGTTCTATCAGAATGGATTATCAATCAAGAAGCGAAGAGATAGAGATAGTAAAAAAGAAGGCTAGAAATTATACAGATGATTTGGTGAAGTTTGCTGTAGATATTGCAGCGGAAACTCGAAAACATCCGGATCTCAAACTTGGGGCATCCATTCGAAGTAGTATCGATATGGTAGAAATTCTATCTGAAGCTAAAGGCATGTTTCCCAGAGGAGAAAAAGACTATAACTTCGATGAACTTCTTTTAAATTCAGCATTGATGGCATTTAGAAGCAAAATATGGGTTTATGAGACATCTGAGAGGACACCGGAAGATATTATCAAAGAAATTTTTGACAAATTGCATACACCAAAAAAGTTAGAAAAAAAAAAGACAGGGGAATTGAGGAAGTTTCACACGGTTCAGGAACAGCAATAAACAGGAACATTCGAGATAGATCAGATTATGTGCCGATAGATTATAAGATAGAACGCCTCATTCAGGAAGGAAAATTAGAAACACTCTTATCGATGACCGATTATTATCGGGGACATATAGGTGATATGCTTGGAGGTTTCAGAAGTGTTTTGGCTCAATGGGAACACAACGACTCTGATCTTTTAAGAAAACTATTAATGCTTACCTGGGACCGACTGGACAGGGAAACACGCAAGCAATTTAGTCGTCTTATGATAAACATGATTTATCGGGTGTCCAGAAGTATCACGGCCAATAGAGGTATACCGACGGGTGAGATCATGACATTGCCCTTTAACTTTCAGGGTGATGAAATTGATCTGGATCGGACATTGGAAGCAAGGATTGAAAATCCACGCTTATCATACGATAATATTTTTGTTCTCGACAGAAAAAAGCGTAAGAAAGCTGCTGTTATCATTATGGATGCCTCTGGTTCCATGTTTGGAGAAAATCTTTCCATAGCTGCCATTGCGGTAGCGTCACTTGCAATGAACCTGGATTTAAAGGACGAATACGGAGTCATTTTTTTTTCGGAAAAGGTAACTATCTTCAAGCATATCGATCAAAAAAAACATATAGACGAGGTTGTGAAATGTGTCTTGGACATTTTACCTGAGGGACGAACCAATATAGGGCTTGGTCTTTCAGCAGGTTTTCAAGAAATCCAGAGGTCAAGTATAGCTGATCAGATAGGTATTCTTTTAACGGATGGGTGGCAAAATATAGGTCAGGACCCGATTGAACTTGCAAGAAGGTTCCCGAAGCTTCATGTGATTAATCTTCCCGGGGGAAGCTCAGAACTTTCCAGAAAGATTTCAAAAGCTGGCAGGGGGAATTACATTACTTTGAAAAACATATTTGACGTTCCCAAGGCCATCTTGCGTTGCCTAAACTAAATCTTCCAACAAATGGTATTAATGCGATTAATTCAAATGTGCCGGTAACTTTCGTCATTATATGCCTGGGGTGCTTCCGTAAACTTTTTTTACTTTATACCCTTGAATACTTTTGGTCAAATAGATGTCTTGTTGAACTCGGGTTTGGGATCAGTAAGTAAACAAATCGGCAAATAGAAGGTAATAATATACAAATACACCGGTATTGAAAAATCGGTGTGTGCCTATGTATTTTGAAGGTGAGTGCCGGGTGAGGATTCATAAGCGCTTGGTTTAACGTGATGTGACCTGGTATTTCGGGCGAATTTGGGCTAATATAGACT
Source organism: uncultured Syntrophaceae bacterium (assembly GCA_964552105.1). GTDB lineage: Bacteria > Desulfobacterota > Syntrophia > Syntrophales > UBA6807 > CAZGAK01. The sequence goes on along the minus strand of CAZKGS010000156.1, from coordinate 361 downwards.
TACAGACCCCAAACTCAAATTGAAGAGCCAGGCACTGTTTTTTTTAACCTTACCAGCAGTTTCTTCAATGTATGGAATTAATATCGTAATTTTGTTATCATTTTTTAAGGTTTAAATATCTGCTTAACATCCTAACCGATACTGCCAAAACTACAGCTTGCCAATAGAATTATCCCCTTTTATTTTCTTCCTTTGTCACATGCAGGAGTTGGGGTCATCTTCTCCACGCATTGGGGAAGTTTGCCCCTCTCAAATGCTCACTTCTTTTTGGCCATTCGTATTATTTCAAATAAATCAATAAATTATGTTTTGGCATTAGCTTTGCACTAATATGTTTACAAATCAACTATGGAGGTGATTG
>CAZKGS010000155.1:0-5652 GCA_964552105.1 uncultured Syntrophaceae bacterium | reverse complement strand
GGCGTCAGTCTCAAATTTTAATCCTCAAAATACTCAATGTATTCCTGCGGTTAAATTTTTCGCCTTCCTTAAACTTGAATGAAATTGAACATTTTTCAAAGGTCTCCCTTAGATGGTAAGTGTGCCAATGTAAAGATTTATGAAATCATGCCAGAATACCTCCCACCTTAATCCTCCCCCTCAAGGGGGGAGGAGATTGTTTTAGATGCCCCGTCTTGTAGGTGGGGAGATTCATTCGTATATCTTTTCATCTTCGGCAAATGCTTCTTCGGCATCGGCCTCAAAGTCACGGGCGCGTGTTTCCTTTAGCTTAAAGAATTCCCTGTACCACTCGTGAGCAATAATCATGGACATGACCTCACTGGTGCCGGTCCAGATGGAGGACAACCGTATATCACGGTGGATGCGTTCTATGGGGAATATGTTGGTATAACCGATACCGCCTACAACCTGCATGGAATTGTGGACAGCCTTCTGGCACGATTCGGTAATGAACTTCTTGCATTCGGATATCATTCGACGGACACGACCCGCATCAATTTTTTCATCTACAGCGCGGGCTGTTGTGTAAGCCAAAGATCGTGACGCGTCGAGAAGCATGACAGCTTCGGCCACCTGGAAACTTACACCCTGGAACCTGTTTATCACCTGGCCGAAGGCCTTTCGCCTTGTAGTATAGTTGGTGGCTATGTCTACAGCCGGCTGGGCGGCTCCGATTGTCATGGCTGCGGTCAGCAGCCGTTCCGGAATCATCATTGTATAAAAAACTTCACTGCCGCCGTTGATCTTTCCAATAACATTTTCCTTGGGCACCTTTACGTCCTTGAAAACAAGTCGGGCGGTTCCTCCACCCCTGCATCCCATAAGACCATACTGGTACTTGGTTTCCACTCCTGGTCCGCGGTCAACGATAAGTGCCGTCAATGAATCTTGGGGTTTGGCTTTGAGATCCGAATTGGTACGTGCGTAGACCATAAAATAATCTGCTCCTTCACCTCCGACAATGAAACGTTTCTGGCCATTCAGGAGGAAATGGTCACCCTTGTCTTCAGCAACAGTAGCAGCTCCGAAAAAGTCAGACCCGCCCTTTGGCTCGGTCAAGCACTCAGCGGCAAATATTTCACCCCTGAGAAGGGGCTTCACATACTTTTCTTTCTGTTCGTCCGTGCCGTGAAGAATAATCGCGTCGCACACAAGTTCGGCTCCAACACCGAAGACACAGGCGAATTCGTAACCTAACACTCCGACTTCGTCAACGATCATACAGGTTGTCACCCAGTCCATATCCCTGCCGCCCCACTTTTTGGGAAAGCGACACCCCATCAAATTGCGCCGGCCGGCCTCCTGGAGAAATTCTTTTGGAAACTTGATTTCGTCTTTGTCCATGTCAAGGATCATCTGGCGCGGTACCCACTTGACCAGGTCACGCACTTCGTCCCTTATCTTGATCTGTTCTTCTGTTAGCAAGTAATCAAACATTTAAATCTCCTTTCATTGTTTTCTCAAATATAGGTTATATTTGATTTATTGTAGTGTCACTTCGGAGATAAATTAATTTCCCGGGACAGCAATATTAGAATAAAAATTTAATATCTCCGAAACAATTTCCATCAGATAGCATCAAACACCGATCTGTTTGAGGTATAACCGTATATTCTAATCCCAAACTATCAAACCAGCACTCAAGCCGATAAATCACTCCGCATCTGTATTGATCGACTATTCCTATTCTTTTCATTCCTTTATATGCAAAGCACTGGTTTTTTTCAAATTCCCAATGCAACGTGTTATCAGCCTGAAAACTCATAGTAACATTCATGAAATCAGGAATGAAGAGCTTAGAAGCCTTAGAGAAAAAGTCTTTAAACTCCTCAAACGTCACAAATTTCTCCTTTTCTATGCCAAGTGCATCCTTAATTCTTGCAACCTCGATCGGCGCTAACGACTTTATTGCTGCCTTATTCATTTCGTTTGCTTTCTCAATGCCGAATTCCTTCAAACACTGAAAAAACCACATACCGTCATGGGTCATCCAGCATCTATTAAGAAGATCAATCATGTTTTCTTTTGTAAGGCTGTCGAGTGAATTCATGTTATGTCTCCCTGATATTTCTTACTTTTTGAGGTGGCAACTATCATAAATTTTACTCATACTCTTCACGTAGTTTGTACTTCATTACCTTGCCGCTTGCAGTGTGTGGCAATTCATCGACAAATTTGTAGACCTTGGGAATCTTGTATTTAGCCAGCTTGTCGCTGAGAAAAGAGTTTAGCATATCGCCGGTTAATTCTTTGTCTTTTACCGGAACCAGTACAGCACCGACCGTTTCCCCCCATTCGGGATGAGGTATGGCAATTACAGCCACTTCCACGACATCGGGATGGGTTCCTATTGCATCCTCCAATTCCTTGGAATAAACATTTTCACCGCCCGTTACAATCATATCCTTGGTACGGTCCGCAATGAACATATAGCCTTCTTCGTCAACCCGGGCTATATCACCTGATTTGTACCAGCCTTCTTTAAATGCCTCAGCTGTAGCCGCGGGGTTTTTGTAATACCCAGTCATCATGCTGTCAGCTTTAAGCCATATTTCGCCAATCTCGCCGGGTTTGGCTTCTTCTGTATCGGTTTTCATCACCTTGACATCACAGCCAGGCAGGCCTCCCCTGCCAATAGAGCCGGCCTTGCGAACCTGATCCTTCGGGAACAGGATTGTCCCCGTCGGTCCTGCTTCGGTCATCCCGTAGCACTGGTAAAAGTTTTCACTTTTATATTTTTTCATGAGCGTGAGGGCCGTATCGGCTGGTATGGGGCCGCCGCCGTACATCCAGACGCGCATGGAAGAAAGGTCGAACTCATCAAAGTTGGGGATCATCTGGACGGGTATGATAAAGGCAATCGGCGCGCCGAAGAAGGCGGTGCATTTTTCATCCTGAATGGCCTGGAGAAAATGCAGCGGGTGGTATTCCCTGATCATGACCGTGGTGCCGCCGACGTATGTAATGCCGATAAACCAGTTGTTAAGGGGTGAAGAATGCCAGATGGGCATTGCCATCATAATACGATCATCTTCTGTGAATTTATTGGCGATGGCCATTGTAATACCGGCCATTAAGACGGTACGGTGAGTATGCAGGCAGCCCTTCGCCTTTCCCGTAGTGCCGGATGTATAGAGTATTTCGGCAATATCTTCATCGGAAACTTCTACCGGTGAAAATGCAGGAGCAGTGTCAAGTAGCAGCTCGAATTGTTCAAACCCTTCCGCGGGGCTGTCCATGCATATCATCTTGACTTTTGTAGAGAGCTTCGCTGCTACTTCTGCGAGAGAGCCATCAAAAAGAAAGATCTTTGATTCACTGTGTTCAAGGATATAATCCACCTCGGGCGGCATGAGTTTGTGGTTTATGGGAACCACCGTTGCCCCCGCTTTCTGGGTACCGAAAAATGCCGGGACAAAGCCCAGCGTATTCTGGCTCATGATTGCAACCTTATCGCCTCTTTTAATACCCTGATTCTGGAATAGTCCGGCAGCCTTGTCGGACAGTTCCTTGATGGTTCTGTAAGAATAACCCTTTCCCGCGATCCTCAGACAATCTTTATCAGGATTTTTACTCGCGTTCATGTCAATCAATTCGGAAAGATGCATTTTTACCTCCTTTTCGGTTTAGTTGATCAGCGCTCCCAACTTTTTTCTATAAAAGGAAAGTTGGTTAGTTATTAAAAGCTGTCATGCTCCATTAATAAATACCTTGCCTTTGCCACCACCTCCTTTTACGTAAAAGCCCGTGAAATATTTCAATTCTTCGGATCAAACATACGTATTATTATATGGTGATACAACAATACGTTATTGCGCAACGCAAAAAAATATGAAGTACTTTCAAATTCCGGTTTTAAAATGGATAATGAATACAGCTTTTTCAGCTTGCCTCGGGAAACTTGATAATACATACTGTTATGTCCGGACATAACAGTATGTAATTATATTGTCAACAGTTCTTTTGACGATTTTCGTAGATTGAGAGCTTTGAAATAGTTTCAGATTAAAGCTGACTGGCAATGACCAATTTTTGAATGTGACTGGTTCCCTCAACTATTCGCAGCGCTTGAGCATCTCGTTGATACTTGTCCATTAATGAAGGACGGATGAAACCTTTATGTCCCAAAATCAGCATCCCTTCATTAGTCGCACGCACTGCTAATTCTGAAGCGAAGAGTTTAGCCATAGATGAAGCAATCGCAAAATCCATGTCCAACTCCATAAGGCGACATGCCTTCCATACTAAAAGACGGGCAGCTTCAAGGTCGGTTGCCAGTTCAGACAGAGTAAAACTAATACCTTGATTTTTAATAATCGGGCGTTTGAGGATAATGCGACTTTTGGCATAGTTAATGGATTCCTCTATTGCCGCACGGGCCAAGCCGACGCCGATTGCCCCGACAAATGCGCGGCCCCAGTCAATGGTCTGCATGAGAAGGAGATACCCGCTGCCGGGAGGGGCTATCAGGTTAGGTTTGGGCACGGTTGCTTCCTTAAAAAAGATTGTAGCGGTAGGAGTAGTACGGAGTCCAGGCTTATCGTGATGTGAGCTAACGTCCATTCCCTGTGTTCCTTGTGGAATTATAAAGGCGTTGATTCCTGCCCGTCCTTTTTTTATATCGGTGTTGGCCCAAACAACATAAAAAGCCGCATTCCCGGCATTAATAATTGGGGTTTTTGACCCGTTTAATATGAAGAGATCATCTTCTAAGTGAGCCGTAGTGGCAAAAGAAGAGGTGTCGGAGCCACTTTTCTCCTCTGTTACGCAGAAACTGGCTACAGTTCCTGCCGGTTGAAGAAGAAGGGGGAGGAAAGTTTTCTTTTGTTCATGGGATCCACCTATGAGAAGGGTGGAAACAGCATGTAATGTTTGAGCGTAGATACCCGCAAATCCGGCACAACCGTAGCTTAATTCCTCCATTATTAAAGACAGTGTAACCCGGTCACATGGCTTGCCTCCGTATTGCTCCGGAATAATAAAAGAGTTCAGGTTTTCTTCGGCCATTATTTTTAAATATCCCTTGTCTATTCCTCCCGGTTTTTTTGCATCTATTTGAAGGGAACGGGGTTGTATTTTTTCTTTGGCCAGGCGGTGAAACTTATTTTTCAATTCTATTTGTTCTTCTGTCAGTTCGAATGAAATCATTTCTTACTCCCTTTTCCCTCACTCTTTTGCCATTGTATATAATCAAGTACGGATTTTCTCTGAGCAGGCTTTAGATCCCGAGCTTCAAAAAGGATGTCTCTTAAAAACTGCTCTTTTAGAATACTATTCACGTCATCATTATTTGGTTGATCATCATCAGAATCTTCTAAAAAATATGTAATTGGCTTGCTGAGAATTTGACTGATACGTTTAAGGTTTGACAGGTACAGACGTCGCTTGCCCAGTTCATAATTAGAAAGTGAAGCTTGAGTATACCCGAGTTTTTTTGCCAGTTCTTCCTGGCTCATTCCCGCTTCTTCTCTTGCTTTCTGAAGCTTTCTGCCGATCAGTTCATAAGCCTTCACGGTAAATATACCTTCCGGGATATTAGATTCTTTGAGACCTGGTTTGCATAACGTTCCCTTTTGCCCAATTTCTGCGTCAGGCTCAAATTTTAATCCT
>CAZKGS010000154.1:0-5714 GCA_964552105.1 uncultured Syntrophaceae bacterium | reverse complement strand
ATGATCAACCTTTTATTAAAGGCTGTGAAATAAATATAATACATTTATTGGCTAACCACAGCATACAGGCGGACGGCTTACAGCCGCCGCTGATGCGCAAACGTTCGGGATCACGAGAAATGACAGCCTTCATCCATGACGATATCGAGTATGTAATGCCAACGGTGTTCAAAGCCACCATGCGCGACTGGGCAAATGAACTTATCCGGAACGGCACCATTTACTTCACCAACATCCAGCAGTTCGCTGCCGATCCCCATTCTGAACGCGGCGACCCGAATGAGGGGCGACAGGTGCTCATTCGCAATGACGTGCGGTGCACGGCCGAATACCCGATGCCCGTGTACGTCTGGTGTTGCACGCTGGACACGCAAGCATGCCGTGTGATCCAGACATGGTCCGACAAGAACTGCGTTATTCAGATTCTCGACACCGTGGAGTTCGCGAAACGCATCACGACCGCGCTTGGCAAGCAACGCCCCAAGCTCTGGCCTCTTCATATCGGACCGGTCGTGTATACGAAGACAAGCGGAGGATACGAGAAGACAGATTGGGCAGACGGTGTGTTCCAGAAGGACGAGCGTTACGACGGCCAGAAGGAATTCAGATTTGCCCTCACCGCCCAGTCGGGCGATGAGCCAGAGGACCACGTCGTTCTGACGCTCGGCCCGTGTCAGGACATTGTCCGAATCGCCTTGATAATGAATCCCGAACCAAAGAATTGACACGTACCCAGTACAGCCGCGCGCACGCGGCTGTACTGGTCCGGTCATTCTCGCATTAGATTTATTAGTAGTAAGGGGTAAAGGGGAGTTTTTGAATAATATGGGTAATTTTTCTGAGGGATTGTTAAATGCCGAAGTAATATTAGAAAATTTAAATATTTGTATAGGTCAAACAATTCTCGATGCTGGTTGTGGTAACGGGTATATGGCAAAAAAATTCTCAAAATTAGTGGGAAATACAGGGAAAATTTATGCTCTTGACCTTGATAAGGGATCAATTGATAATTTTAAAAAAGAAATCGGAAAGAAATCTAATATTGATGCTTTTGTCGGCAATATTACAAAAAGGACTGATCTAAAAGACTCTTCAGTTGATCTGATTTATCTTTCAACAGTATTTCATATATTCTCGGATAGTCAAATTGTCGTTTTTGAAAATGAAATAAATAGAATTTTAAAGCCAAATGCTCAATTAGCTATTATCAATATTAACAAAGAAGAAACTCCTTTTGGACCTCCTGTGGAAATGCGGTCTTCCCCTGAAGAATTAAGACAAAAACTTTCCTTTGTTCCTAAGAAACTTATTGAGGTTGGAGAACATTTCTACATGCAGCTGTTTAAAAAAGTATAGCTTGTGAAATCTAACAAGTCTAATTCAGCCAACGCAAAAAGCCGCGCGGCTGATGCCCACGTTGGGCATCAAAACGAACCGATAATGCTTCAATTTTACATAGAGCCAGGTCATAAAATAATTAACATATTATGTTAACATTTTTCTTGCAAAGAAGGCTAAATGGTAATATACTTTAAAACAAGAAAGTTACAAAAGCTCTGTAGCAATCGTTCTGAGGCGATTAAGAATCTAGGGACAAAACGAGGCAGCAAGCTCATGCAACGAATGATGGAGCTTCGTGCAGCAGAGACTTTGGCAGATATTTCTAAATTGCCGCCTGCTCGATGCCATGAATTAACCGGTAATCGCAAAGGCCAACTTTCGGTGGATCTTGAACATCCATACCGGCTACTTTTTATTCCTGCTGATGATACGATTCCAGAACGTGAAGAAGGAGGGCTAGATTGGGCTGCTGTCACCAGGATTGAAATTATCGAACTTGCTGATACCCATTAAATAAAAGGAAGTGAATAAATGGTAAAAGCAACTAATAAATACACTTTTGAACCAGATTATGCCATTGCGCCAGGTGAGACCTTACGAGAAACTATCGAAGCTCTAAATATGAATCAGAAAGAGCTATCTATTCGCACGGGAATTACTGTTCAATCATTAATTCGAATTTTCAAAGGAGAACAACCCATTTCTTATGAAACAGCTAATCGCCTTGAGTTGGCTGTTGGGGTTCCTGCTTCATTGTGGAATAATCTGGAAGCCCAGTACCGTGAACAGTTGGCCAAAATCCATGAACGCGAAAGACTTGAGGCTGACCTTGAATGGCTAAAAAATATCCCTGTTAATGAGTTGGTTAAAAGACATGCACTACCCAAAATGAGAACAAAGGTGGAGCAGTTAAGGACTGTGCTATCTTTTTATGGTGTCAGTAGTGTGGAGGCTTGGCACACTATTTGGGATGAACCGGCGGTTGCGGCCCGCCGTTCAAGTTGCTTTGAAAGCTGCCCTGGTCCTGCTTCTGCCTGGATTCGACAAGGAGAAATTGCTGCCCAGGCTATTCAATGTGCCAAATTTACCAAGGATAAATTTCAGAGTGCAATTCATAAAATCAGAGAATTAACGACTCATAAACCTGAAATGTTTACAAATAAAATGCAGTCTATCTGTGCTGATGCTGGTGTTGCCTTGGTTTTTATCCCTGAAATGAAAAAAGCGCCATGGTCTGGTGCTACGAAATGGCTTTCACCAAACAAAGCTATGATTATTCTCAATCTGCGTGGAAAGACCGAAGGCCTTTTTTGGTTCTCGTTCTTTCATGAAGCGAGCCATGTGCTTCATGACAACAAAAAAGACCTTCTTATCAATGATGGCAAGCTCCGACAGAATGATGCTAGGGAGAACCGCGCCAATAAATATGCCTCCGATATTTTAATTCCCAGTCAATATAATAGCCAGATTAAAGCAGTTAGATCAAAAAGTGAGCTATTAACTATCGCAAAAGATCTTGGCATCTCACCAGGGATCGTTGTGGGGCGCTACCATTTTCTCACTAAAAAATGGGAATATTTTCACGATCTACAAAGAAAGTTTGCTTGGGCATAATTTTTCAAATTGCCCATTCGAATTACACGCCCCTAAAAGACAAAAGATGCCGAACCAATCACTGGTGCGGACGCAAAAAGCCGCGCCGCACAGTTCAGTCGTTAGACAGTTCAGGATAAAAAAACTATGGACCAGATCAATTTGTGTGAAAAAATTAAGGGAGCATTAAGGCACATCATAATCGATGATGGGGAAAAAGTTATAAGTGCCGGTACAGGCATTATTATTAATGAAAAAGGCTATATTCTTACCGCGAAGCATGTCGTTGCTTATGGTGGTAAGTTTTATCAAGGTCAGTTAATTGTGACATCACCGGGTTCAAAAAAAGAGTGTGAATATGAATTTTTTTCTGATCCGAAACTATCAATAGATATAAACCTCCCTGATTTATTAAAGCCGGTTGAGATAGATTTAGCCCTTCTTAAGCCAAGAGAACATATACAGACTGAATTCTTGGAATTATTTGATGGGAAGGCACCGGTTGGTACTGACGTGATTTTAGCTGGTTTTCCAGATGATGTTGATTTCCCTTTAAATTTTGTTGAGTCTTTTAACTTGATGAACCCTGATATGACTGATGCAAAGAAAGTTATGGATAAACGATTTATTTATTATATGAGACAACCATTATTCAAAAAAGGAATGATTGGCAGCATGACGCCTATCAGTATAGATGCTTCTGGCCAAAAGATTAAAATTAGTGGTGCCTCATATACCATCGACACAGAATTAACATATGGTGGAAGCGGTGGGCCAATAGTAGATATGGACGGCAAGTTGCTTGGTGTGATTGTTCGTAAAGGCTTTACTAGTGCGAAAAAATTAGAAATTCAACACCGGACTCAAGGCTTAGTAGATAAACTACCTTCTGGGACAGGGTTTGGATTATCACATCATCTTATAACGAGAATATATTCACATCTTGTCTAACATCAGCTTTGAGAAGGATGCTCATTCCGCTGCGCTTCATTCGCACCTCTCAAGCTTGGCGTTCGGTGAGGGAAAAAAGATGTCTGAAGGGAACTCACTTATTAATCTTGGTGACTTGTCAAAACCTGCGACCGTTTTGATTGAAAAAGTATCCGAAGCTCTTGGAGGTTATTTTAAGCCATACCAAATTAAACGTGTAGCAAAAGCGGAGGCGGAGGCGGAAATTATCAAAGCACAGGCCCAAATCGAGGTGACTGATCTTCAGCGCCGTGCTCTTGGCAGGTTCGTGGTTGAAGAGGCAAAAAAGCAGGATAACATAGAGAAAATAACGCAAAAGGCAATTCCGCAATTAGAAGATTCCGCAACCCCACAAGACGTTGAAGATGATTGGATTACAAACTTCTTTGACAAATGTCGTATTATTTCTGACGCTCAAATGCAATCATTGTGGGCGAAGGTTTTATCAGGTGAGGCAAATTCTCCAGGATCATATTCTAAACGTACCGTTAATTTCTTGGGATCACTCGATAAGGCTGATGCTAACCTTTTCACCTCACTTTGTGGTTTTGGATGGTTCATAGGAGATGTTGTGCCATTAATTTTCGATGTCAAGGACCCGATCTATAATGATAAGGGAATAAACTTTAATTCTTTGACCCATTTAGATGATATTGGCCTCATCAGTTTCAACAACATTTCAGGTTTTAAACGAATAGGATTTCCTAAGCAGATTACCATTTTCTATTATGGCACCCCTCTGAATCTCGAATTCCAGAAAGAAGACGGTAACGAGATAGAAACGGGGAGAGTCCTTCTAACTAAGACTGGCCAACAGCTATCCAATATTTCCGGATCGAAGCCAGTAGACGGATTTGTTCATTTTGTGATCGAAAGGTGGGCAAAAAAGGGAATCGTTCTTTCTTCACCCATACCAGATAGCACGATTAAACACCGAACATGACGCTTCACTGGACAGGGATTCCGCTGCCGCTTCATCCCTGCCAGTGAGCTTTTCGTTATCTGAAAAATGAATATTGACGAAATACATACAGAAATAGGTAATCTATTCAGCAGATATAAGATACCTGCAATTACCAAAGATATTCCGATAGAGAATCTGCATAGATGGTCTGATGAAGTTGCGGCCCATTTCAACTTAGATGTAGATGATTTTAGTCCAAAAATGACGGAATTGTTTTGGAGTGCGGCCCATATTCAGCTTTCCTTGGGCTATGCATTAATCGCTAGACAAGATTGTAATTTTCCAATGGGGAAAAATGGAAAAGCGTTCAAAGAAGAAGATATGCCAAATGCCATTTCTACACCGGAAATACATTTTTGGTATCATATTTATAATTCTCATGAGTGCATTTATCGCTGCTGGGAAAGGATAACCTCAGTAATTAAGAGCGTCTGTTATCCAAAAAGTAATGAAAAAATGTACTTCGATCAAATCGTTAATGCCTTGGATAAGGATGACAATTATAATAAGAACCCCCATCTGAAATCATTAAAAAGGCAAATAAAACGTTGGAATAAGGCTGCGGAGACTCGTAATGAAATATCTCACGGTAAGAGTTCTCCATTTCGGAATATGAGTATAGAAGGAAAAGTGTCAGATGTATTAGGACTGAATGGATTGCCACTTGTATATTTAAATTATTCCTTTAAAAGCCCAAAGGAAAATATAGACCAGGTTGTTGATAAATATAAAAAAGTTTTCCCGGGAATGAAAGTAATGGTCGATTTTATAGATAATATCGACAGATAACCTGTCGCTTCACCCGATTCGGGCCAAAAAGCGGCCCGAACCGGGTGAGCTAATCGTT
>CAZKGS010000153.1:0-5766 GCA_964552105.1 uncultured Syntrophaceae bacterium | reverse complement strand
CCCATCGGCCTTAAACATGCTTTGTAAAAGTTACTTTCCATTATAATGCCGCAAAGTGGCATAGTGGAGCTCTTTACAAACTTGTCATTAATTCGATTAACGCAAGATAACTAACTCAATTCATGTGAAAAGTCAAATTCTTTCCTTGTAAAAAACAGGTATATCTGTTAGTTAAATTAACGCTTTATATGCGAAATCACTTCGCAATCAGGGTAATATATAATGGAAAATCTCAAGGAAATTATAAATAAAATAGAGTCTCCCCTGATCTTTCTATCGAAAGATGCGTTCAAAAACCTGCATCTCGTTAAAAATTTTGAAACCAGTATGTCGGGACTTACTGACAGATTAAAGACAATAGATGCTTCATTAAGTCATGGAGATATATCAAAAAATGATTTTGCCAATATCATTTCTGGTCTCGAGGAAACTTTTTTTAACTTTGATAACCTCTCGCTTACCGACAAAAAGGAACGTGTTGCCGGGGCGCTGCGACTGGTAAAGAAGATGCAGCATCTCTCCCTTGACATAAAAATTGAAAAATCACCGGACACATCCGACGGAAAAGGAGAATTGAAGGTCTGTTTTGAAAAGTTATCTCTTCCTGTTCAATACGTAAAAGGTGTAGGCCCCAGGATTGCTCAACTGCTCGGCAAAAAGAACCTGAAAACCGTAGAGGATATGCTCTACTTTCTGCCGAGGAGATATGAGGACAGGCGCTCTGTTAAAAAGATATCGCAGGCACAAATCGGCAGCAAGGAAACTGTAATAGGAGAAGTCATCAATGTCCAGGTACAACAGTACAAAAGAAAGAGGGTATTTGAAGTAACCATTGATGACGGGAGCGGCCGGCTCACGGCCAAATGGTTTAAGGGGAATACTGCCTATCTGCGGAAGACATTTAAAAAGGGTGCAAGGGTAATATTTACAGGGGAGGTGAGGGAGTTCATCTTCGCCAAGGATATTATTCACCCGGACTTTGAAATACTCGACGGGGAGGATGAAAACACAGATGATCTTCTCCATTTCAAGAGGATTGTCCCCATCTATTCGGAAACGGAAGGGCTGCATCAAAAATATATAAGAAAGATAATGATGGAAGTGGTTGAGGGTTACTCGCAATACATTTCAAGTCCCATTCCGAAGGAGATATGTGAAAGACAGCGCCTTGCCAACATCAATTATTCCATAAGGAACGCACACTTCCCGGAATTTGATCAGGATATAGAGGCATTGGGCGACATGAAATCGCCTGTACACAAAAGACTGGTATTTGATGAATTTTTCTTCTTTGAACTGGGAATGGCCCTCAAGAAAAAGGGATATATCCTGGAAAAGGGGATCTCCTTCAAGCCGGACGGCAAGCTTCATGAGAAATTCTGCCGGATACTTCCATTCGAAATGACCGATGCACAGAAGAGAGTAATAGAAGAGATTAAGGGGGATATGAGCAGTGTTTACCCCATGAACAGACTCCTCCAGGGGGATGTCGGCTGTGGAAAGACGGCCGTTTCGATGGCGGTTATGGCCTGCGCGTGTGAAAACGGTTATCAGGCGGCCATCATGGCCCCGACAGAGATACTGGCAGAGCAACACTATTCCAATATAAAGGAGTGGGCCGCAATGCTTGGCCTTGAAGTCGCGATACTCACGGGCAGCAAAAAAACACCGGAGCGGAGGGATACTTCTCAAAAGATCGAATCGGGCGAGGCAGATATTATCATAGGCACCCACGCACTGATTCAGGAGGGTGTTGAGTTTAAAAAGCTCGGTTTTGTTGTAATAGATGAGCAGCATCGCTTTGGGGTAGTCCAGCGGGCAACTCTTCGGTCAAAGGGGATAAATCCGGATGTCCTGGTTATGACGGCCACTCCGATTCCCAGGAGCCTTGCAATGACAGTTTATGGAGATCTCGATATCTCCGTTATTGATGAAATGCCCCCGGGCAAAAAACCTATTCGCACAAAGGTGTTCTACGAAAAGTCCCGTGACAGGGTTTACGAAACAGTACGCAAGGAACTGAAAAAGGGGAACCAGGCTTTCATCGTTTATCCACTGGTGGAAGAATCGGAAACTCTGGATCTGAAGGATGCTACCCGGATGGCTGAACACCTTCAAAAAGATATATTCCCGGAATACCGGGTGAGACTGATACACGGAAGGATGAAAGGCGCCGAAAAGGAAGAAATCATGGCGGATTTTTCAAGGGGAAGAGCCGATATACTTGTTTCAACCACGGTGATAGAGGTGGGTATAGATATTCCCCAGGCATCCCTTATGGTCATAGAGCACGCTGAAAGATTCGGCCTGTCACAACTGCACCAGTTGAGGGGCAGGGTAGGGAGAAGTGACATTCCATCCTACTGTATCCTGCTTGCCAGCTACGCCAGGTCAGATACCTCAAGAAAAAGACTTCGCATAATGGAAGAGACAAACGATGGCTTCAGGATAGCGGAAGAAGACTTGGTCATAAGAGGCCCCGGCGAATTTATGGGAACCAGGCAATCGGGACTCCCCGACTTCAGGGTAGCGAATATACTGCGTGACGGAAGAATATTGAACGAAGCCAGAAAAGAGGCCTTTTCACTTGTCGAAAACGACCCCTTCCTGGAAAAACCGGAGCACGCACCCCTGAAAGAGGTACTCCTGAAGAGATGGGAAGGAAGACTCGACCTGGCCAAAACAGGATAAGTTACTTCTTTAATCGAGATCTTTGCAAAATGTTCAATTTCGTTCAAGTTCAAGGAAGGCGAAAATTTTAACCGCAATGAAAAAAGTCATACGAATTTTCGCGATAGTGCTCATCATCACCATACTTGCAGTCATTCTTGTATTAGTGCGTGAAGACAGATTGAACATCAAACTCTATCCCGGGACCGGGGAAGGGGAGGGAAAAACGCTCGTCGTCTTATTGCCCACGGTTGCCGGGAACGGCAAGCTTTATGAGCAGCAGGGACTCATCGGCATAATCAGGAAACATGGGGCCGTCGTCGATATCATGGCCATTGACGTACAGCCGACGCTTTATCTGAATAAACGGATCGTGAAAAAAATGAAAACCCGTGTCATCGATCCGGCGAAAGCCAGGGGCTATGAACACATTTACCTTCTCGGCACCTCGCTGGGCGGGCATGCCGCACTCCTCTACACGATGGAACACCCGCAGGACATTGAGGGGTTATTTCTCTTTTCCCCGTACATCAGCGATCCCTTCGTGACGAAAATAATCAGTGAGGCGGGGGGGCTGCAAAAATTGGATGTATGCCCTCAGTTTGCATGGGAGTATTCGTGTAAACTCTGGAAATTGATTCGAGCATATGTGTCAACCCCCGAAAGGCGGGCGTCCGTGTTTCTCGGATATGGAACCGAGGACAGGTTTGTCGAGTCATGTGAGGTGCTCGCAGAAGTATTGCCGCCCGAAAACGTCTTCACGGTATCCGGCGGGCACTCCTGGAAAACATGGCAGAAGCTCTGGGAAAAAATGCTGAAACATCTCAAAAACATCAAACCCGCAGGGTTTACAAAAGCCCCCTGACTCCTGACTTCTGCCTCCTGGCTTCTAAATTTCACTTTTTCCTTTCACCTTGCACCTTGATCCTTGTTCCTTTCTCCTTGATCCTTTTACCTTGTCCCTTCGCAGTTAATTCAAAATTAAGAATTCAAAATTCATAATTGTTTTTATCTCCTTGCACCTTGCTCCTTGTGCCACGTGTCCACGGTGTCTGCCAGCCACTCTCTGAGCTCCTTTACCAGGTAGAACCGGGGTATGAGAAGGTCATCATCCGGCGAAAGCATGCCGTCTTCTACGGCGGTCTTCGCAAGGGGGGTGAACGGGTATATCCGGACGCCAACGGTAATGTGAATCTCTTCCAGGCGGAGTGCGTCGACAAAGGCGAGACTCTCTTCGACCGTCTCCTTTGTCTCCCCTGGGCCCCCGAGCAGCAGGAACCCGATACGGTGAATCCCGTGGTCACCGAATCGTTTTGAGACAGTCTGCACGTCTTCAAGAGAAAACTGTTTATTCATAATGGTAAAAATCTTTTCACACCCGCTCTCGAATCCAAGGCTCACCTCCTTGCATCCGGCCTGCTCCATCAGCGTGACGAGTTCGTCGTCAACATCTTTCGGATAAACAATGCACCGCCAGGAAATATCCAGATCGGCCTCTCGTATCTGCCTGCACAGTTCTCTGGCATATGAGGTAGGGATGTTGAATGTGTTGTCAACAAATGCGAATTCCTTGAAACCCGCTCGCACCCATTGGGCGATCCATTCGACAACAGCGTTCGGCGACCGCTCGCGGATGGGGTACCCCTCGATGGTGCCTGTTGAGCAGTAGTTGCATTTTAGGGGGCACCCCCGCCGTGTCTGAACGGGGATAAGAAATGTTCGGTCACGCACGTTTGAAAACGACCAGATGTGCGGGTCGGGCAGCGGCAAGCTGTTCAGATCTTTGCTGTAGACGCGCTCCCCCTGAAGACCGCGCCCCGGCAGATACAGGCCGGGCACACCCGACAGATCGGATCCTTTTTCGAGCCGTTCGAGGAGCATGGAAAAGGCAATCTCACCTTCGCCCTGGATTCCCATGTCAGCCCCCAGGTACGCGAGGGAACTTTCCGGAAATATGCTGTATCCTGCGCCGCCGAGAACGATAGGGGCATCGGATATGGTGCGGCAGTGTTCCACCACGTCCCTGATGGGCGGCAGAAAAAAGTGCGTGTCTGCTTCTTGCTGATCGTCGATATTTCTCACCGACATCCCGATGATATCCGGGGAAAAATCCCGTATTGCGTCGGTGATTACTACATAACTGTCGTTTTCACACATGAGATCGATCATCCTGACGTCATGTCCGGCCCGGCGGGTTGCCGCGGCAATGCAGCCCAGGCCCAGAGCCAGGGGGAGAAAATTGATCTGTTCCGTATTTGTCGAGATCAAGAGTACTTTCATAGATGTCTGTCCGGCCTCCGTATTTTTTTTATTATAAAGTATACACCTGCTCGGATGCAAGGGCGGGGATCACAAAGAAGAAATTATAAAGCTCCTTCAACTCGTAAACCGCGATTTGAAAGATACAGAACGGGATATTTCTTCCGACCGGAAGTTTGGAATCGCGGATAGTACCGCCTGATGGCGAAACATTCCGAATTGGCCTAACAAAATATTCCCTTTAAACTGAAACACGAAACGCGTTTATTCTAACTCCTGCCTCCTGACTTCTGAATTTTTCTTTCACCTTGCACCTTGTCCCTTGTTTCTTTCCCAAGGCAAGACCTAACACAGCTATTACCGGTATGATAATTATAAAAATCTTGATATACTTATGAAGCGATCAACTGGTCAATTACTATCAAACCGAGGTTACTGTGTTTCGTTTAAATGATTTTATTCTTCTTATAATCGTCTTTGGCTCTATGATCGGGGGCATTCTTTTCCCTCGTTTCGGCTCAATGTTTTGCCACTATCCACAATACTGCCTGATGATACTCCTCTTTCTCAGCTTTCTATCAATCGAGATAACGGAAATCTGGTCCACGCTGAAAAACTCTGCTTGTATGATAGTTTGTCTGACTCTTTTGAAAATCGTTATTCTTCCCGTGGCAATCTATTATGTCTTTACAGTCGTTGCACCATCTTACGCTGTTGCTGCCCTGCTTCTCTCAGGCATCTCCACCGGCGTGGTGGCGCCATTTATGTCAAATCTCGTGAAAGCAAACAGCCCCCTGGTCATGGTCATGGTAGTTGTCACCTCTCTTCTGATTCCCT
>CAZKGS010000152.1:0-5858 GCA_964552105.1 uncultured Syntrophaceae bacterium | reverse complement strand
TCGGGGGTTCGAATCCTCCGACCCCTATTTTTTACCTCGAGACAACAATCCGTCAGAATGTATAGTAGGCGCTACAAATCCGGTGATTCACGGCAAAGGGCATGTTTTTAAACCTAATTAACCCCTGCCTTTTATGGATATGAGTATGTGCTTGACAATATTATGCATAATATGATATATACTAAACAACAGCTTGTTGAGGAGTATAATCGTCAAGGTAGGATAGGCATTATTATGAACGATCAAACTGAGTCCTCAATCCTGGAATTTCTAAGGCAAGAAACTCTGCAAGGTCGTATTGAAGCTACAATGCGTGAGATGGCTAATGGGACCAAACTTGTGTATAATCACATTGGTAGAGCTTTAGAGCGTCTTATAATGAAAGACCAGGTTGGATATAGGGAGAGGGGCACCGAGAGAAAAACAGTCCGTTATTACTACATAAAAGATATTCCGGACATGTGTCGGGAGAAGTGGAAAACATAGTAACCCGTCGGCAAGGGGATGCCTGAAACCGTGTTTTCAAAGAAGGTTACCTCAATTCCACCGGATGATTCCATATCTGCGGGAAAGAGATGTGACGAGCGGGCAAGGAATGAGGATGATCGAACTTAGCTGTCTCCTTAAAATCCTTGGCTATGATATTTCTACACGCTATCGTTCAGTCGAGGAACGAAATGGCCATTAATACTCTTCAATTAGTTGATCTTATTAGCTCTGATGGCAAGCCTATTCCAGGGTTAGTTCCTACGCGTAGCGTGTCTAAAACTAATCTAAGCATTGACGAGCAAGCGGCTGTTTTATATGCTAATTCATTTGAACATATTGATTACGTATTCTTCCGCCGTTTCTCAGACGGACGCTCATCACAAATATCGGCCTATGTTGTAGACAACTCTGATCGAAGGCTTGACGAAGAGGCTTTGGCTGAACTTCATCAGAAAGTCTGGCTTCATGGAGCAGCACCGCTACTATACGTTTTCTGGCCTAGCAGAATTGACATTTTGACATGTGCACGAGGGCCAGATTTCTGGGACTCGAAACGTGAGGAGTGCCAATATACTCCGACAGAAAGATTTGAAGTCCAAGCGCTGAAAACTGCGAGTAAAATTACTAATGAATTAAACAGGTTCTCGGCTCTGCGACTGGCAGACGGGACATTTTGGGAAGCGCCTTGTAATAGAGACCTGGCAGACTATGATAAGACAGCGCATCAACTGCTAATTCAAGCGGTTGTTGAAACGGATAAGGCTCTCGGAGGCAAAGGAAAACCGATTCTTCGACAATTACTTCTACTGATGGTGTTGATAAAGTATCTTGAGGACCGGGGCGTATTCCCAAATGATTTTTTCGGCGAGTACCACGAAGGAGCAACTGACTTTTTGGGGGTTTTAAAAGGCGGCGATTCTCAAGAGGTATGTAGGCTGCTAGATTTCCTCGAAGATAAATTCAATGGTGATGTTTTTTCACTCCCGAGTGTAGATCGCCAAGCACTTAATAATGACATTCTCATTCACTTTGCCAATTTGGTAGAAGCAAGAACAATAAATCAACAGCGTTACCTTTGGAGACAGTTCTCCTTCAAACATATACCTGTTGAAATCATTAGCAATCTTTACCAGAGATTTGTTGATGGTGGTCACGGCGCTGTCTATACGCCTCCACTCTTAGCCTCTTTACTGTTAGATTATGCCATGCCATATGAGAAACTCACGGGACAGGAGAGAGTCTTAGATCCAGCTTGTGGTTCAGGAATTTTTCTCGTTGGCGCCTTCAAGAGATTGATAAACATCTGGCGCAGTCAGAACAACTGGCAGCATCCTGATGCGGATACGCTTAAACGGATTCTTAAACGAAGTATTTTCGGAATCGAAGTAGACAGAAACGCTATTCACCTGACTGCATTTAGTATGTGCTTAGCGATCTGTGATGCATTGCAGCCGAATGTCATATGGGAAGAATTGAAATTCGATAAACTCCGTGAATCAAACTTGTTAGAAGCGGATTTTTTCAATATTCTTCTCGATTTCCATCAAGGTAAGCCTACTATTCTTCAAAAGGGATTCGATGTAGTCATCGGGAATCCTCCATTTGTGTCTCGACTCTCGGCAGCTGGAATGGAAATTAATGATGCCACACAACGCCAAGACACAAAGCGGGGGATACTACCAGACAATCAATCGGCCTATTTGTTCTTGGAGCAAGCCTTTGTTATTATCCGCTCAGGTGGGGCAGTTTGCTTAATTCAACCCCATGGTTTGCTCTATAATAGTTATGCGCGAAAGTTTCAAACCGCTATTTTTCAGAAACATAAGATTGATACTATTCTTGATTTTGTGTCAATTCGTAAACTCTACGAAGGGGCCGACTCTAAGACAATAGCAATACTTGCTCGGCCCTCCGAACCCTCTGACGATCATCAAATTACGCATCAAACTTTTAGACGAACGGTAAGCGTTAAAGAGCATATCTGCTTCGAACTCGACCACTACGACTGGCACCACGTTTCACGGAAACAGGCTGAAAGAGGCCCATACGTTTGGCGTTCCAATCTACTCGGCGGCGGTCGCCTTTTCGATATATCTCAACGCTTTCAAAGCATGCGTAATTTGGCAAAATACATAAAGCATAAAGAGTGGGATTACGGTGAAGGGTTCATTGTTGGAGAGAAAATTGAAGCAAATGGGAAAGTAAAACGAACGCAAGCACCATTTTTAACTGGTAGACCGTTCCTGCCAACTAAGGCCTTTACAGATACCGGTGTTGACGAAACCCAAATCACAACTGTCAAGGAAACTCTCTTTCATACTGCATATACCGAAAATCGGTATAGTTCACCCCTTATTTTAATAAAGAAAAAAGACTCTCTCCCGATCATATTTTGGGATAAAGGTTTCATTGCATTCAACCATTCAATTGTAGGAATTCCTGCTCCTCACGCCCAGGCATCAGAACTTTACGAATTTTACAATACCATATCCCAAAATCATGACATTTATCGTTTCTTTTGTACGCTGAATGGCACGTCGCTCGTAGGAAAAGCGACTACGCTCCTTAAGAAAGACATCGATGAATTGCCCTACCCCGAAGATTTGAGTGAATTTTCCTTCTCGTTTTGGGAGAAGGTTTTATGCGAAGATACCCTCAAATATTTGACCAACTATGTTCGCCGCGGACAGAATTCAGAATTGTTAACAAAGGCAGCAAACATGGATGACCTTCGAGCTTATTCCGACATGTTCATTTGCATGCTTAAAAGCGTATACAGCAACTTGCAGGCATCACATCCTATTTTCTTCGACGGATTGACCTGCCAGCCTTTTTATTTTGGCGAACGTCCTGATTTCTCATGGCTCGCAGAACAGCCAGAAGATGAATTGCGAAAACTTATTTATGATGACGAGAAGCATAAATACCTTCGCACAATACGCGTGTTGCGCTTCTATTCTGAGAATTTCCTGTTATTAGTTAAGCCTGACCGGTTGCGTTACTGGATACGGTCAATAGCGATTCGCGATGCCGACGAAACGATTATTGATCTGCGTCAACAGGGGTATTAAACATTATGGATAACATAGAGAACCAGGCCATCGGCAGGGTTACATCTGGAATTCCCGGGGATACACTCGCTTTGACAACAATCAACTTTGTGCATGAGCAATTACCACCCTGGCGAGATGACTCCAGTCGTCCTGATGAACAATCCGAAAACAAGTTAAATCTTCATCTGTGTAAATTCTTGGATGTAAAAGCTCGGAATGAGTTTCCTATGATTCGTTTTGACCATGAGGAATACCAGGCCGATCACAGAAGTGTGGATATTTCTGCATCACCTGTTACCGAAATAACTATCGGGGCAACTCTTTATACTATCTATGATCCTGTTATTGTCTTTGAATGCAAACGACTTCCGGCTCCTTCGCCTGACCGCGAAAAAGAGTATGTTACTGGAGGGATAAAACACCAAAGTGGTGGGATTCAACGATTCAAACTGGGACTCCACGGTGCAAATCATGATATAGCTGCAATGATCGGGTACTTACAGAAAGGCTCTGCATTCGATTGGTACGATGAAATCAACAAGTGGATTAAGGAACTGAGTAACGGTACCTTAGCAGACGTCTGTGTTTGGAATATAAGTGAAATGCTTGAGCAACTTCAAGAAGACTCATCAAAGGGTATCGCAAACTGTCGATCAACCCATGATAGAAGCGGAAGTGAACAAAGCAACGAAATAGTAATCCATCATCTTTGGATTACAATGCATATGTGACACATTGCAAAATATCCACCGGAGAAAATATCCCCTATCCTTGCCTCCCTCTTTCCATACTTTAAATAGAAGCTTATCGAGTAAGATCAATTAAATGCAAATGAGACCTTTCGCCTAGCCGTGGGGATTCGAATGTCAGTAGACGAGAGCGAAGGTTTTAGTTCTACCTTTTGGCATGCACGGTCTACCGATAATAACCAAGTCACATTTCATCATTTTGAGAGTGCCGAAAAAGTATTTTCTTTTCCCAATTTAATCCTTTCTTAAAGGGAAATTAAGATGGATTTAAGCTCAAAAATCCCCCTGAGTCCCCCCCTTTTTTAAGAGAGATGGGACTTTTTCGGCAGTCTCATTTTGTGTTATAAGCTCTGTTTGTGTAAACCCTATAACGACAGTAAAAAGGTAGACGAGCAGCTAGCCCAAAATGGGAAAAGTTAAGATAAACCTAGTGCGACAGCGCAAGATCTTCTCAATGACCACCTTGGGATTCACCCGTCGATCCCAATAAGAAGGTCCTTAGAATTGTGTATACGTATATGATAGTGAAAGGAAACGATATAATGATACTTTCAATCAACAAAATGCGGATTACCCCAACCCCCAATGTTTCTAAAGAAAAGGCTTTGCCCAATGTGGTTCCTGCGGCGAATAGTGATGTGTCAACATCAGTGCCTAATACTGTTCCGACTAGTGCTACCATAAAAAATGCTACACACATGTGAGCGAGACCCAATAAAGGTCTTTTCAGAGCGGAGTTGAGGGAATTAGCTTCATCTCGTCCTAAGCCCAGGACACCGAATGCTGTCACTACGCTAAATATGACGGCGTATATGATCAAGCTTACACTGTATAATGCTCCGAATGTAGCTGGTATAGGCAAAAGTCCCACGAAGAAAAATAGAGGGAGAACCGTCAGAACGAAAACTGACATCAGCATGAAATTCGTCTGTTGATTAAACCGCCGCTTAAGAGTCTCTATATGTAACTTAACCTGTTCGCTGTCGTTCGGTCCAATTTCTATAAAATTCCCCCTGATATACACCCAATATAGAAGGATTCCGGACAGCGGTAGCAACAGCAACACATCGCTTCTGCCAATAAGGTAGCTCGTTATAAAATATATTACAATTGCGAACAAGAAAGCCAAAAAGAATATGAAACCGCTCGCTTTCTTCTTCGCAAAACTCGTCTTATTAAGTGCCGCGTTGCTTACAATCAGAAATGGGAACGAAAAAAGGATAGCTGCGCCTGCGGTTATAGATTTCCACAGAAGAGATTGAACCCCATAATTGAAATAGATAGACACGGCCGCAATACCAAATAGAATAACAGCCCCTGCTGCTATTGTTTTCAAGCTTCGTCTGTCAAGCCATTTTCTCATGAATTGAGCCTCTCCAAGTTGATGCTCTTCGTGTTTGAATGTAGCACATCGCCGCGTAGCAATCAAGCTGTGAGAGCACATTAATTTGCGGCATTGTTGATGTCAAGGAATTAGCATTCGGTCTGACATTAATGGAATCAACTGAGGTCACAATCAGCCATAAAGTGTAATTTATGGGGACTATTGACATTCCGGCAGGCAATG
>CAZKGS010000151.1:0-5869 GCA_964552105.1 uncultured Syntrophaceae bacterium | reverse complement strand
CCTGTGTTGTATTACCTGGCCCATCAAAAAACCAATCATAATGTTTCGTTTCTTGCCAGACCAATGTAAATTAATGAGAGTTATTTTTGAGAGGGGTGTTTTTCATGGCAAAAACGTTCTAAATTAGATACTGATAAAAAAGAAATCTACGAAATAGAATGGTTTTGATGAGAAATTGCCCAACACTGTATCCTGTCAATCGGACAATGAACTGCTCTCTTTTTGACATTATTGCCTTACCTGGTATTGTTTGTCAGGTTCCCGGCGGTTTCATCTTCCATTGTCATGAAATCATACCGGTAATTCAATCCGGCAGCATTAGCAAATCAGAGAGTATATATTTTCGTGAGTGTAATAATAATCCAACATCATCATAATATTTGTTGTTGATAATGGATGAATTATTTCCTATGTTGTTATTACCATCAACAAGTCTTACCCCTCTTATCAGAAGATAAATGATGATATAAAAAGGGATGAATTCAGAATGTCTATTACCATACCTGCATATAAAAAGAAATTACCATACAAATGTGTTGAGTTACCTGATTTCGCGACATCCCATGAAGGACGGTTATATATCGGACCAATGCCAGGCAGATATCAAATAATGGAAGATTTTTATACATGGATTCATACTGAGGATATTAATCTGGTACTGTGTCTTACTCCTTATGAAGAGATAGAAAATAAATCTCATGAATACTATCTAGATTTACAATCAGATAATTTTCCGGTTGAATTTATGCAATTTCCAATTGAGGATTTTGGTGCTCCGAGAGATGATGAAAAACATGGTTTTTTCCAGTTGTGTAACAATATTGCCAACGATATCTCAACAGGAAAACGAGTTTATCTCCATTGTGGAGCCGGAATTGGTCGTTCAGGGTTAATGTCTTTCCTTATTCTTCGAAATATAGGAGTGCCTGCGGTGAAAGCGAAACAGCAGGTACGGGATGCAGGTGGTTATCCTGAAACCGATCCCCAACAAGATTATCTCGTATGGGCAGAGAATGTAATCAAATCTCGAATGACCATATCACCTGTTCATTTGTTCAATGAATAGAAAACGGGAAAATTTCCTCTTTCATAAGGATATAAACCGATTTTCGATATGTATTGTATTATCCCTGTTGTGAATGAACATTATGAGATAGGACTTACGTAAAAGAAAACTTATCTTAAATGTTTGGAAATCGGAAAACATGACTTAGCACAATGTACATATTATTTAGTTAACAAATTTCTCTATCTGCGTAAATCCTATGAGATATCTTTTTAGAAACCCGGATGATATTATGGAATAATATTTCCCCTAATGAAAAAGTGAACCATTTTTTATGATAATAATGTTGTTATCCTCTGTTTTTGCACAATAATCCCATGAATACCAATAAATATGATAAGAAAAAAAAGAGCAGTATCCGATGTCTTACAGGACACGCTCAAAAAATAACAGGAATCGTTTTCTCTCCAGATAATCTATTGGCAGTTTCCGGAAGTTATGATAAAACGATATGCCTTTGGAATTTAGCTACCGGCGATTGTGTTAAGGAATACAATAACCATTCCTGTGAGATATTTTCAATAGCCCTGTCACCTGATGGCAGATATCTCGTTTCATCAGGGCTTGAACCAAGAGTCCATATGTGGGATATCGTTTTAGGGAAATACGTCTGTATGCTTGAGGAACATTGCGTTCCGAAAGCCTTCATGTGTTTTTCCCCGGATAGTTCGCTTATTTTTTGTGGAGATATGGAGGGTGGATGCAGTATCTTTTTGGTAAAGAATGGAAAGAAAGTACGAGAGTTCCAATCTGATAATATTGTTCGAATTGGGTGTTTTTCTCATGATGGCAGGTATATTCTTACGAAAAATGATGAGGGTATTATTGATGTATGGAACACGATTACCGGCGAGAGGATCTCTACCGGATATACAATAGATCTTGATTATACTGAACGGTATGAATATAGACAATTCATTTGTCATTTGCCTGCCAGATTCCAGCACGATGGAAAGTCCTTTACATATCTTGAAAAAAAATCATACCCGGTTGTTTGGGAAATACACCGCAATTCAAAAAGCATTTATCCATGTAGTTTTCCATTTGAAGAGCCACAAAATTGTACTGCAATTGCGCTCTCATCTGATGGAAAAAAGGTTCTTTGTGGATATCGTGATGGAACTCTTTTATTACAAAAAATGGAAAATGGGGAAATTATTAGTAAATTAATCGATCATACTGATGAAATTCAGTATGTCACATTCTCTGCTGATGGCAGGTATGCTTTGTCAGGTTCGGCAGATACAACCATCAGATTATGGTCATTAGAGGATGAGATAGATATTCTATGTCATTATGGCGATTGGTATGAAAATATTCGACCATTTCTTGAACATTTTCTTACTTTTCACTCTAATTATAGTCAAAATGGATTAAGCCGAAGAGGCAACCCCCATTGGACTGAAGCAGATGTGAAAGAACTAATGCATACTCTGTCTTTGGCAGGATATTGTTCTATTTCACTTTGCAAGGTTATTAAAGAACTTAATATCTACTGTGATACGTTTATCGCGGCTAAACGGTCCATTGAAGAATGTATTTCCCGACAGGACTGGATATCTGCTGATTTTCTTTTAACTTCCTATCAGAACGCACCAGGGCCGTTTTCGGATAATGAGGATCTCTATGATCTCAGAATATCTATCGGATCCTGTGGGAATATAAAAAATTTCCTCGGTATCTTCTCTTTCCAGCAGATTTCTCTTCAACGCAAGCAAGTTCTTTGTGGTGCGATCTCATCTAATGGACAGTTCGTTGTGACGGTTGATTGGAACCATATGATCCAGGTGTGGGATAAAAATACATGCACCTGTATCCAAAATTGCGATGGATTGTGTACAATTAGCTCTGTTGCATTCTCTTCAGATAATTCCCTCATTGCATGTGGATTATGTGATAACAGGGTTTTGGTGTGGGATAGAATCAAAAATAGGAAACCATATGTATTGGGTGAAGTAATCAAAGAGTTACTTTGGTGTGATGTTACTGCACTATATTTTTTCGGCAATAATCAATATCTTCTTTTTATCAATTCAATCGGGATAGTGACAAAATTATCAGTACGGGATCGGTATTGTTATACCCTTCTAGATACTCAAGGAAGAGAAGGTCTTCTTGCTCTATCTCCTGATGAACGGTTTTTTATTACGGTTGATTTTGATAATGCCCTTCACATATGGGATATCACCACCATGGAACGTGTATCCATAATCCCGGATATATATGGTGAAAAAATGAAGAACAATGCATCTGAAACTGAATATGATAAAATGCAATATCCAGGGGGTACAATTAATTATAACGACGTCGAAAATAGGTATTTTGATGCCCGGAGGGGAATTTTTAAAACAGAATCTGGAACATATATCAAACAAGATTTTAATCATCGTTTGCATGTGATGTCTGTAGGGTTTTTACCAGATGGAAAATATATTGTAAAAGGGTATTCAAATGGTGAATCCTGGATAATTGAGGCAGATTCATGGAAAAGAGTTCATTCACTTGAACGGCTTACAGGCCAGGTTGTTTCATCCTCCTTCTCTCCTGATGGCCGGTTTCTTCTATCAGGAGATACAAATCATGAGATACTGTTATCAGAGGTACATACCGGACGAACGGTGTATCGGTTTTATAATTATTATGTGAGTGATTATTGGGATGACGAAAAGAATGATTCTAACGAGAGGAAACATGATCTTGTTTATTTTTCTCCTGATGGATCGTTTTTTTCCGGATGCTGGCAAGATTCTCTTCGTTTCTGGAATATCAACTGGGAGTATGAATTTTAATCCTGCTTGACTGCATGGTAACCTTATGGTATAGTAAATCACATCAGGGATGTTCCTGAAGCCGATTGAATTGGAAATGTCATTTTACGGGTTTGAAAGCGGTTTTGGATGCTTGTATTCTGATGGTCTCATGTACCAGAGAGGATTATGCCAAAGAACAGTTCTTTTATCCTCTTTACTAACTCATTTCCCCCTGTATTAACCGGTTTTTTTCAGTAACTATTTTTATAACCCATTGGATGTATTCCTGCTGAGCTGGGGATCTCATATCAATTCCCACCTTTTTTACGGGGATTACATCTGATTCCGACTATTGCCCCATCATCAGCAGGATAATCTCAATTAACATACCGATCTTTCAGTCCCATGATGTGATTGAAGATACTATTTTCTTCCTTCCAGAAGAAAGGCTGCAGTTTTTGTGATAAACATAAGAAATTATATTGTTCAGAGAATGGAGGAGCATGATATTTTCGAATCGGAAAATGCATCAAGAAGCAGGGAAATGATCCGTTCTAATAGGCTGCAAATATAAACAGAATCCAAATTAATGCCCTCATATTCCTGCAATCGGAAATAATACAGTAGAAATCCTTATTTTTCATCCGTGTATAGAATGCAGCATCACTCTGGTTTATTCCCGGCAGTGGTCAGACACAGAGTCTTTTACGGTTATATGGTTCCGGGAGTTCTATCTTTTTATACAGGGGGTTTTAAAAAAAGGAAGCGAAGGAACCTTACTAATTTCTCTCCTGTTTTCCTTCTGCTCTGGTATGCTGGTTCATTCTCAATACAAGTAACACGATTTGGTACTTCCGGATAGGTATCTCTTGTGTAGATTTCCCTGATTCTTTGTGCGTAACTATCGGAAACAAAAAAATTGATAAGTACTTCAGAGGTCAGATTTTCACTATTTGCTAAAAGCTCTCTGAAATTTTTATTAAACTTGTGTCCTTCGAATACATGTTTATCAGAAAAATCATCCCCGAATACCCCCCAGCAATATAATACCCTGCAATGTAGATCTGAATATGATTCGTCCTTTTCCGCTTGTTTTTGTGTGTAAACAACATCATCGCTATCATTAGAATCAACATAGGAATATTGGAGCATGGGAGGGATCCATTCCCTGATTGTTATATCAGAAAGAAGAGATTTCTCATTTGGTACCTTGTCAATAGCCTCCCAGATTTGCCCCCAGTCACTATACCTGATATACTCAAGCCAGGTGGAGAATAAAAAGATATAGTCTGTAAAATTTGAAAAACTGGAAATAAATCTTCTCGAACTGCGTTTTTCATACTGTTTCCATCGCACTATCAGATCATGAAGAGAGATGTCCATGTCGAATCGGGCAGTGGTGATACACAGAGCAATAAAATCAGATACTGGAATTCCTAAGCTCATATTACCATCAATAACCCCTGAAATGTTTCGATATCTGAAACGTGAATGAAACCATTTTTTCTCCTTTTTGTACCGCAAAAATTTACGAGAGTAATTTCCGTTCATAATCAGACGGATTTAATACTATTTCCTCACCTAAAGTTAGACTTACTCCAGCTCGAATCGGTTCCTTCTGTATCCCTGCGTAATATCATCCATTTACTGGCATCTTCAGGTATAGGGCTCGTATAGAGTCTTCTTTCATTAATGCTAATGAAATTAGCTGATTTATCCTGATCATATTCTATTTTCCTTGAGAAAAATCGTTTGTGAATAGGAGTAGAATTCATCTCCTATTTTCTAACTATTTCACGGTATGATGAAAGATCTAAGTTTCTAATAATTACATCAATTGATATGGTGTTGTATAAATTTAAGAAGTAATAGTATATGAAAGAAGTGAAATGGAAGAAATACGATGACTGTGTCCAATAATCGGGTGATGGGAAATTCACAGTATTTTTACGATCCATAAAAACATAGGCAGAATTGACTGAAACATTCTAATTTCACGTAATAAAACGATTAACTCAATGTTTACTTACAAAATCACCAGATTTTTGGACAG